>CAZQIA010000034.1:0-9095 GCA_964593215.1 uncultured Gammaproteobacteria bacterium | reverse complement strand
CCGTCATAAATCCCACAGAAATCCCTAAAGGCGTTAAAAGTTTTTCTACAGTTTCAAAGTGTTGAGTTGCTAGAATTTCTGTAGGTGCCATTAAAACTCCCTGGTATCCGTTTAGAAACGCAGTATAAAGAGAAACTGCTGCCACAACCGTTTTTCCGGATCCCACGTCTCCTTCTAAAAGTCTATTCATGGGAGTACTTGAGGCAAGGTCTGCAAAGATATCATCCAATGCTTTTATCTGTGCGCGCGTTAATGTAAAAGGAAGTTTTTCAAAAAACTGATTTATTTTTTCTTTATGTTTTATAATGTGAAATTCAGGTGCTCCCTTTTTTTCTTCCCAGAGGTTACGTCTTACCATAGCTGAAAGCTGAACCAAAAACAGTTCTTCATAAGAAAGACGTTTTATTGACGCTTCTACATCCTGAAAATTATCTGGAAAATGAACTTTATTCATTGATTCGGTAAGTTCGGGGAGGCGATTTGATAGTAAAAGCGTTTCCGGAAGAAATTCTGGAAGTGTAACTTTTTGAGTTTTTAAGAGTTCGTAGGTTTTTGAGCGTAACCATTTTGAAGAAAGGCCACGGGTTAGTGGATATACAGGGACAAGCCTTCCGGTATGGACTGTTTCACTTTTTAAATTTTCAATAATTTCATATTCTTTAACGGTTATACACTTTACTTTTCCAAACATTTCTACTGAGCCGGAGATACTAACCAAACTTCCTTTAGGAAGGTTTCTTGTTAGATATGTCTGATTAAACCACCTGCATTCAATTTCACCGCTTGAATCCTGAATGATGGCTTTTTGTATTGACATAAAGCGGGTTCTGTATTCGTTTTTAATTTGAGTAACTTCACCCTTTATGGTGACAGTTTCTTCCAGACGCAATCCTTTTATTTTAGAAATAACCTGTAAATCTTCATAACGGCTGGGAATATGGTATAGAAGGTCTTCTACGGTTTCTATCCCTAATTTTGCCAGCTTTTTATATTGGAACAGATAACCGCGTCCTAAGGTTTTTACCTGAGTTGAAAGATCCATAACTATCTAATGAAGTATGGGAGAAATGAGCCTAAAATCAAAGCAACAGAAGACACCACAACTATTACCTGCCAGATCCATTTATGTTTTCGCATTAAATCCATATTATGTTTTTTCTATTTTTAAAAACTTATGCTTTCCTATCTTTACTACAGAACCGTCAGAAACCTCTTGTTTTAGCTGGTCAACTGAAATTTTCTTTCCATCAATTTCTATTCCTCCCTGTTCTGCAAGTCTTTTTACCTCAGATTTGCTTGAGACAATTTGTGAATCAACTAAAACTTCATCTAGGGTCTTTACATGTTCAGCTGAGTAAATCTGCAAATCTTCTGGCGTTTCTTTATTTTGTACTACCTTTTCAAATTCACCTTGCGCTTTTTCTGCGTCATCTTCAGAATTTAGGTCTTTTACTATTTCATACGCTAGTTTTTTCTTAAACTCTATTGGGTTTTTTCCAGCTTCAAGCTTTTTTTTGATTTCTTTTATTTCATCCAGTGAAATATTTGTTAAATACTCGAGCCCCTTTACTATTACGTCATCAGAAAGGCTCATTATTTTCCCATATAAATCAGATGGATTATCCGTAAGTCCTATAACGTTCCCCTCAGTTTTTCCAATTTTTCTACCCTGAGAGTCCTCTAAAAGAGGTGTAGTCATAACAAATTTTTCTTTGTCGTGAAATCCTTTTTGAAGTACCCTTCCGCACATCATGTTAAACATTTGGTCTGTTCCGCCCAATTCTAAATCTACATCCATGGCAACAGAAGCATACCCTGGAAGAATAGGATAAATAAATTCTCGCATGCTAATTCTTTCCCCGTTTTTTATTCTTTCCTGAAACATGTCGCGTTCAATAAGCTGCTGGTGTGAGAATTTATCTAATATGTTGAGAATTTCAACAAGCCCTAAGGAGTTAAGCCAATCGCCGTTATACAGAATTTTTACATTTGGCTTATCAAAGTCTATGATTTTTTTTGCTTGCATCACATACTCTTTTGCATTTTCGCGTAGTTCTTCTCTGGTGAAAAACTTATCTCTAGTTGATAGTTTTCCAGAAGGGTCTCCTGCTTGTCCTGTTCCATCTCCTATTAAAAAGATCACTTCATGTCCTAAGTCTGCCCACTGTGCTAGTTTTTTAAGCCCTATCATGTGTCCAATATGTAATTGGGTACCCGTAGGGTCAAAGCCTTGATACAGTTTTAATTTTTTACCTGATCTTAGAACGTTTTCTAGTTCTTCTCTGGAGGGGTAAATCGTATCGACTCCTCGAGTAAGTAATTTTGATATGTCATCCATACGGTTATTATACGCATAGGACTACGTGTTTTCAATTATGATTGAGGTTTTGGCTGTATTCTTACTAATTCGCCGGCTTTTAACTGTTCAACAACTCCGTGTACAACTTCCATGTCTTCTGGAGTAAGTTCTAATAAACGGGAATCTGATTCTCTAGGCTGCAAGTTTGGAAAGGTGAGAGGTCTGTGCTCTGTAGTGTTATGGGGAGCACGCTTTACTTGTTGATATTTTAATCCGTCCCCGTCTAATGTGAATAGATAAAAATTTGAGACCGTGAAAAGTTCACCATTTAATCCGGAAAGAATTGGAGATGGAATGTTTCCGTACGGAGAAGATGTTCTTGATCTTCCAGGAGCATCTTGTGTTTGCAATTCTGCTAAAGTTCCGATCATGCGCGGAAGAAGATGAAACAGTATTCCGTCTTCAAGCGTAGTAGGTGGGCAGGCTATCTGCACAGTACGCCTCACGCGGACGTCCTCATATGACTGAAAGCCCCCTCTTTTATTTTCACCCAAAATACGTGACAGAATTTCAGTCGCAGCGCCGCCGTTTCTTATGCGAGTCTGTCTTGCAACTTCTCTTTCTGCCTGCTCTAAGGACATTTCGGAATTTTATCATATCCTGTAGAGATTCTCAAACTATAAGATTTTATCAGATTTGTTTGCCTTAGGAAGTGGGTTTTTATATAATGAATACAATGCAGCAGTATTGGAAACCTCGTTCAAAACGTTCTAGATTAAGTAGGCTCACAAGCGCACGGCTCAATAGAACAATTCTTATTAGTAAATTAATTCGATATGGTTTTTTTGCACTTATAGGTTTTACCGTTCTTTTCTTTCTTTACTTTCTTTGGGTGAGCAGAAGTCTTCCAACCTTAGGACAACTTTCTAACTCCAAAACAAAAGATTCCACAAAAATTTTGGATAAAAATGGCGTAGTTCTCTACTCTATCTATAAAGATACAAACAGACTTTATATTCCTCTAAAAGATATTCCTGAAAATCTTCAGCAAGCAACAATTTCAACGGAAGATCAGGATTTTTACAGCAATCAAGGATTTTCTATTAGAGGATATTTACGTGTTCTGAAGGACCTTGTCTTTCACAGGTCTTTAACAGGAGGGTCTACGATAACCCAGCAGTTGGTTAAAAATTTACTTCTATCACCCGAAAGAAGTCCCACGAGAAAATTAAATGAGTTTATTCTTGCGATTCAGGTTAATAGTAAATTCTCAAAACAGCAAATTTTAGAACTTTATCTAAATAACATTCCCTATGGGGGAACGGCGGTAGGTGTTGAGGCTGCATCAAATTTATATTTTGGTAAACACGCAAAAGAGCTGAATTTGGCTCAATCTGCTTTTCTTGCAGGTTTGCCTCAGTCTCCCTCCAGGTACTCTCCGTATGTTTCAGGGAGCGGAAAATTATACATAGATAGAACTAAATATGTGCTGACTAGAATGAGAGAGGATGGAAAAATAACTCAAAAACAGGCGGACAGTGCGTTAAAAGAGGTGCAAGGTTTTACGTTCCCGGAGCGCCAGGCAAACCTTAAAGCTCCTCATTTTGTGCAGTACATACGTGAACAGTTGGTGAAACTTTTTGGTGAAAGGCGAGTCGCGGACGGGGATTTAACTGTAGAGACAACGCTTGATTATAAAATACAGGATCTGGCTGAAAAAACAGTATTAGAGCAGCTTGATAAATTAAAGGGCTTAAATGTAGGAAACGGTGCGGCAATAGTTTTAGATCCTAAAACAAGCGGAATTCTTGCAATGGTAGGGTCTAGAAACTATTTTGACACAGATCATGAGGGAAACTTTAACGCTTCATTAGCACTACGTCAACCGGGGTCGTCTCTCAAGCCTTTACTGTATGCAACTGCACTGGAAAAAGGCTACACTGCCTCTACGGTTATTATGGACGTAAAAACTGAGTTCCCTACAAATTCAGGAGATAACTCTACATATACCCCTGTAAATTATGACGGGAAATTTAGGGGTCCAGTTCAAATGCGCTTTGCACTTGGTAGCTCTCTTAATATTCCGGCAGTTAAGATGCTTGCGAAGGTTGGAATCAAACCGTTTATGCAAAAAGCCTTTGATTTAGGTATAGAAAACTGGAATCCAACTCCGGACACTCTTAAAAACGTGGGGCTCTCTTTAGTTTTAGGGGGACGTGAGGCTACCCTTCTTCAAGTGACAAATGCTTATGCTTCACTTTCAAACAGAGGCGTGTATCTGCCTGCGTATGGAATTACAAAGGTGACAGATTCTTCAGGAAAAACATTATATGAACACAAAAATTCTTCCGGCGTAAAGGTATTAGATGAAGGAATCGCTTTTATCATTTCTCATATTTTGCTAGACGATAATGCTCGTGAAATTGCTTTTGGAAGGTACTCACTTTTAAATATTTCAGGAAAGACGGTATCAGTAAAAACCGGAACTACTGATCAGAAGCGGGATAACTGGGCAGTAGGATATACCCCATCATACGTGGTAGGAGTTTGGGTTGGAAATAATGACAATTCACCCATGAATCCTAAAATTGCTTCAGGAACCACCGGAGCGACACCAATATGGCACTATTTAATGGCAGGAATATTAAAAGATAAAAAAGATGAACAATTTAGTGTTCCCTCAGATGTTTCTGCTCTTGAGATTGACAGCTTTGGGGGAGGACTTCCGGTAGACGGTCAGGGGAAAAGAACAGAGTATTTTCTAAAAGGCACAGAGCCAACTGCCACCTCACCAATTTATAAGACTATAAAAGTGTCTAAACAGGATGGAAACAAGCTTGCGAATGTGGATGAAATTTCTCACGGAGATTATGATGTCAAAACTTTTATAGTATTTTCTGATCAGGATCCGGTTTCTACCGATGGGAAAAACAGATGGCAGGATGCTATAAACGACTGGATAAATCAAAACTACAAAGATGACTCAAAGTACCATCCTCCTACTGAAACATCTGACAGAAAATATGACTCAAACAATAATAATTCCAATAATAATCCTACTCCAACTCAGGCTTCCGCAAGTCCAACGCCTACCATATCTATTACAGCATCTCCAACCGTAACTCCGACTCCCTAAATAACTTTAGAAAGGTCACCATTTAAGATTACCGGTTGCATAATAGCTACTTCATGCGCCCACCTCTCTTTATACATATCTGGAAGAGGAAACATGATAAAAATCTTCTTTCCCAAGTAATACGCAATAGCTGTCTCCATAAGCGTGGACACTCCCATATATCCAGAGATTCCTTTTTTTTCTTTATTAAAAACTACAATGGCATCTTGTGCTGCAATTTGATTGAAATTTTTTCTCATAATATCGTGTTCAATACAGAACTTGAGGTTTTCTTCTAAGTTATCACCAAAGGTACTATCTTCCAGATGAGGCTCCATACCTATAGGGGCTACTGCTTCATGTCCTAACTTTTTTAATTGTTTCTCAAGTTCAAACATTTCTTTAGCGAACTGTGAGCTTCCCGAAATCATAATTTTCATATAATTTTTTTATTATTAAATTGTGTGAAAATATGTTGAGGCTCCGCATTGTTCCGAGACTAAACGAGGAACAAGCTGGAGTTGAACATATAATTATCTTCACTCCCTTGCAATTTTTACAACGGTCTCAAAAGTTTTTTGAGAAAAAGCATGTAATTTTACATGTCCTATCACTGGAATAACAATAGTTTTAATTCCGGGCAGAGTGCTGCTGTTTCTGTAAACTAGTTGATCAGATTTTGCCACTATGTTTATCACTTTTTCCGGATGCGCTTCTACTGAATTATCGATATATTGCATATACGCGCTCTTAGGTCTTAACTGCTTTACAGATTTTGACAGTACTGAGAGATAAGCAGCATAACTACCTTTAAAAGGGGTAGCTATAGTTACGAGTTTTTTAATACTTTTCCACTCATCTATTTTTTGAGCGTATTCTATGGAAACTAATCCGCCTGTACTTATTCCTACTATCACAGGATTTTTAATCTCATTTTTTTCAATATAACGTGCGAGCTGTTTTGGGTACACGTGCAAATCTTCCATTTGCAAGCCAAAGCTTGGCATAAAAACTTGAAATCCTTTTTTCTCTAAATATTTTTTAAACGGCACATATAAAACATTTCCAGTCATCCAGCCGTGAACAAGAATTATAGGAGTTTTCTGAGTGGGGTGGGGGATTTGAGAGTCAAAAGTAAACGGAACAAAAACAGAGAGCCCGTTTATTAGCCAATAAATAAGCTCTAGAATCCATGAGATGATTATCATAATCTTACACAGGTTCGGCGTTGAGTTCTTGTTTAAGGTTTAAGAGTATCTTTTCTCTTGCTTCGGAAATTTCAGCACCGGTAAGGTTTTTTTCTTTGCTTTGAAACGTAATTCTGAAGGTTTTCTTGTCTTCATATGTGTCAAGCAATTTTACAGAGGTTACGAGTTTGCTTGCGTTTTGAATGCAGGAGATTATTTTCTCAAATAAAATTTCAGAATCTAATATAAGTCTTATATCTTCATATGCCTCCGGGAATTTAGGGAGTGGAACATACGTTTTTCTTAGAGAAACATATTTCATGAGACCTGAAAAATTTAACTCAAAGTCTATAAGATTTCTGTCAAGGATCTCAACTTCTCCCATTTTATTTCCGTTAACATAAATGTCAGAGGTTACATTCTCTCCTTTTTTGAATTGATATTTTTTTACTCCCAATTCGTAAAAAAGCCCTTCAATAATTCCTTTTAACTGCTGGAAAGACACTTGCTCCGCTTTAACGACTCCTGAAAGCATCATAATTTCATCAGGGAGATTGTTTGTTTTTTTAAGATAGACATGAGCGAGTTCAAAAATCTTAACCTCTTCAAAGTTTTTGTTGTCCCGAACGACCTGTAAAAGGTTTGGAATAAGGGTGGTTCTTAGATATGCCATGTCAGATCCAAGTGGATTTGCAATTTTTACAGCTTCTTCTTCAGGAACCTCAAGCATGTCTTCGGACACTAAAGAATATGTATAGGTTTCTGTAAATCCCCAGTGTTTTAATGTGGTTTTTGTAACCGTTTCCCAGTAGAAAGGATTCGCAGATCTATTTGAAAGGCCTACGGACTCCACAGGAGGAAGAATGCTTGGAAGCTTATGATATCCATATATTCTTGCAACCTCCTCTATAACATCCTCAGGAATCTGTACGTCTTCCATACGACTGCTTGGAGGAATTACAGTAATCTCATTTTTTAGCTTCTTAAGATTAAAATTCAGTCCTTCCAGGATACTTACTATTTTTTCCTGAGGAATTTTAATTCCAATTTTTTGTTCAATTTGGGAAAATTGTACCGTAATAGGAGAAGCGGTTTCCTTTTTGGGATATATGTCTAGAATTGGGGAAATAAGTTTTCCGTTTGCAATTTCAGATAACAGTTGAATTCCTCTTAAGAGCGCTTCATAGGAAAGTTCAGGGTCAATTCCTTTTTCATTTAAAACTGCAGCCTCAGACCTAATTCCCAGCTCCATAGATGCATTTCTGATCTTGTGTTTGTCATTATTATCTATAAAAAGAAGTACATTTTGTGTATTTTCCGTAACAACGCTATTTGCTGTTCCCATAATTCCCAGAAGGTCTATAATGTTTCCGGTTCCGTCATCAGCAACAATTTCTCCTCCTGAAAGTGTATGCTCTTTTTTATCTAGAGTTACAATTTTTTCACCGGAACGTGCTTCTCTTATGTGCATTTCTCTTGTGGTTATTCTGTCTAAATCAAAAACGTGTGCAGGGTGCCCCATTTCCCGCATAATGTAATTTGTAACATCAATCACATTATTTAGTGAACGTATATTCGTTGCCTCAAGTCTGTTTCTAATTAGTTGAGGAGACTTGTCTAATTTTACAGACAAAACCGCCGCGCAAATTCTTTTGACTAATTTAGGGTTATTTATTACTTTGACTGGAAACTTTCCATTTACAACTTTAGGTTCTAAAGCTTTCTTTTGTATAAATTTTGCAGGAATTCCCCCTGAGAAAAGCGCGGCAGCAGCTTCCCTTGCAATGCCTACAACAGACATAAGGTCAGGTCTGTTAGTGGTTACTTCAATGTCATATAAAAAGTCCGTTCCGACTTTTTCTACACGTTCTACGGAAACACTTGTTAAAGAAAGAATTTCAGCAATCTGGGTTGCTGTTGCCTTTGTATCTAAATGTTCTCTAAGCCATGAGTCTAGAATTTGTATCTGCATATTAGTAACCTTTTTTTATTAGAATTGCTCTAAGAATCGCAAATCATTTGAATAAAGAGTTCTTAAGTCATCAAGCTCTAGCCCCTCTCTCATCATTAAAACGCGCTCTACACCCCATCCAGAGGCAAATCCTGTATACTTTTTAGGATCCAGCCCGCAGTTTTTAATAACATTTGGGTGCACCATGCCGGCACCTCCTAGTTCAAGCCACCCTGCTTTACACAAATTACATCCCTTTCCATCACACACTCCACAGGAAATATCCGTTTCAAAAGAGGGCTCAGTAAACTGAAAATGATATGGTCTAATTCTGGTTTTTCTTTTTTCTCCAAACCAGGATTTTGCAAAATAATCCAGAACTCCTTTGAGGTGAGTAATTGATATATTTTCTCCTATGACTAAAGTTTCAAATTGATGAAACATTGGAGTATGGGAAACATCTGACTGTCTTCTATATGTTTTTGCTATGTTAACCATCTTAATACTTATTCTTCCATCTTTTGTTTCCTTTGCGGTATGTTT
>CAZQIA010000033.1:0-9268 GCA_964593215.1 uncultured Gammaproteobacteria bacterium | reverse complement strand
GAGAGTCACAAAACGTATACTTAACCTCCTCTGTTCTTGATTTAAGTAAGTTAGTGGGTAAAAAGATTAAAGTTTGGGGACAAACAAATAGTGCTGAGGCAGCAGGGTGGTTAATGGATGTAGGCCGTGCTGAGATTAAAAACTAGCTTCTTAGTTCAAGCTTCAATGATTGTTTTTACAGATGTCACCAAGAAATATAATGATTCAACTGCCTTAGATGCAGTATCCTTTACTATTCCTCAAGGAGAGATGGCCTATCTTATGGGTCCTACGGGTTCAGGAAAAACCACCATTTTTAGACTTATAATTCATGATTTACTCCCATCATCGGGAAGTATCATGCTGGGTGAATGGGATATAGTAAAGCTTCCAAAGAAACAAATACCTACCTTAAGAAGAAAAGTCGGGGTAATTTTTCAAGACTTAAAATTGTTAATGGATAGAACTGTTGCAGAGAATGTTATGCTTCCTCTTTTTTTCTCAGGAGTTTCAGAAGAAGAAGCAAAAAAACAGGCAACAGAGGCTTTGCTTGAAGTAGATCTTGCAGATTCAATGGATAAATTTCCACTTCAACTTTCAGGGGGAGAGCGTCAGAGAGTGGCTATTGCACGCGCCCTAGTTTTTAAACCGGAAATTTTACTTGCGGATGAACCAACCGGGAATTTAGATTCAAAAACCTCTGATCAAATCGTAAACCTTTTAAAAAGTATAAACAAAAAAGGAACCACTATCTTTATGGCAACCCACAATGAAAAACTAATTCATCCTGACGATAGAGTTATCGTATTGGAAAACGGAAAATTAAAAGAAGATAAGCATTCCAAGAAAAAACATCATAAAGAGGAAAAGGAGGAGGAAAAAGATGCATCTTAAAACAGTATTCAAATACATGAGACGGTCTCCATATCAAGCAATTTCTGCAGCTTTAATCATGACGTTAACATTTTTTACGGTGTCTGTTTTTGCATTTCTTACAATTTTTTCAGTGCGTCTTATTGATTACCTTGAGAGCAAACCTCAGCTAACTGTTTTTTTTACTGACAATGCTTCCAAAGAAGAGATTGATGCGCTTAAAAAAAAGATTGAAAATACAGGGAAAACTGTCTCAGTTAGATATGTTTCAAAGGACGAAGCTTTAAAAATATTTAAAGAACAAAACAAGAATCAACCCTCTACGCTTGACCTGGTAACAGCAGATATATTGCCCGCATCTCTAGAGATTCAAACGTCCAAGGCGGAGTATTTGTCTACTTTAGTGCCAATGATTAAAGAATCTAAAAATATTGACCAGATTTCTTTTCAGAAAGATATTGTTGACAGATTAATTGCGTGGACTAACGCACTAAGAATAATAGGGGTAGTTGTAATTTCTGTCTTAGTTTTGGTTTCAATTTTCGTAATTCTTACCGTCATAGGAATAAAAATTACTATTCGGCGGGAGGAAATTGAGATAATGAGACTAATTGGAGCCTCTACGTGGTTTATTAGAACACCATTTTTATTAGAAGGAGCTTTTTACGGAATGCTTGGGGCTGTTATTGGTTGGACAGTGACTTACGGGGTACTCCTTTCTCTTTCAGGTAAAATTTCTGAATTCCTTCAAGGCGTTCCTATTTTCCCAATATCCTATGTTCTTTCACTAGAGGTTTTGGGTGTGGAAGTGTTAGCCGCTTGTTTTCTAGGAATGTTTGCAAGTTTTATAGCAGTGCTGCGTTATCTTAAGTAGGTTAGGTATGAAACCTAGGCATCATGGTAAAAAAACGTTTCCTCTTGTTTACCTTACTTTTCCTCGCTCTCTTTTTGTTTACGAGAGTTGATTTTGCTCGCGCTGATGATCCAACCCCAACTCCCACACCTACACCTACTTCTACTCCTGATAATTCTTCTGCGATAAATGACTTGCAGAACAAAATAAAAGATTACGAAGGGAAAATAAAAGACCTTAAAAGTCAGGAAAACACATTGTCATCTCAAATTGGGATTATGGATAATCAAATTAATCTTACTGAATTAAAAATTGAATCAACCAAAAGGCAGATTGCAGAATTAGACAGAGATATAAATACAGCAGGCGACAAAATCGTAGAGTTAGAGGAAAGCATTTCTCAAACAACAAAAGCACTTATTAGTAGAGTTAATGCATCTTATCAAGTTGGAAGAATTGATCCTTGGCAGCTGTTTCTAAGCTCAAGCAATATTTCCAATTTCATGACTCGTTTAACATACTTAAAGCTAGTTGAGGCAAATGACAAAAAAACAATTTATGCCGCACAGCAATCAAAACAAAACTACTCTGATGAAAAAGATCAGCTTGAGGAAAAACAGAGACAGGTAGAGGCATTAAAAAAACAGCTCACTGATTACACTACACAGCTTAATAAAGATAAACATACCAAAGAAGCGTTGTTGTCTGATACACGAGGAAGTGAAGCAAACTACCAAAAGCTATTAGCAAGCGCTCAGGCTCAGCTAGCCGGATTTTCAGCTTTTACAGAGAATCAGGGAGGAGCGGCTCTTTTGTCCGGTCAGACAAACTGTGACAGTTGGGGTTGTTATTATAACCAGAGGGATTCATCTTGGGGGGGGATGGCACTAAACCACACGCAATACACCTTGGCAAGTGACGGCTGTTTAGTTACATCAATGGCTATGATCTACACACACTATGGCCACAAAGATGTGACTCCAATTTCCATAAACGTAAATCCTGATAATTTCGCATCGTATTATCCGGCATATCTTAAATACTCAATATCAGCAAATGGCGTTTCTTCTAATAGGGTTGGAGCGTATATAGACTCTTCTCTTGCAGGGGGAGATCCGGTTGTTGTGGGCGTTCATGCTTATGGTGGAACCCATTTTGTAGTTCTTAAAAGCGGAAGCAACGGAGATTATGTTATGAATGATCCATACATTCCCAATGGTCACGACATTAAATTTGCAGACCATTATTCAGTTGGAAGTATTTTTGAAGTTGACAAGGTGACTTTCTGATTGTATGAAGTTGAAAATTCATTTTTGACATTGATAACCTGACTTTTTAACCGTACAATCAAAAAAGCGGCAGGGATTTTATGCGCCGCATTGTATTTTTTGCACTACTTCTCTTCATTTTTATACCGGCAAATAGTTACGCAGCAAATGTCTTCTTATCTTCTGAGAATAAATCACCATCTTATGAATCTGAGATAGAAATAAAAACATCGCTTTCTATAAACTCGCAGGATGGTACAAGTTACTACCTTCGCGGCGTTTTTTATAAACCCAACACTACAGATTACTGCGGTTTAACATGGAACGGGAAAGAGTACTTCTCAGGTCCGTATTCTAAAAACGAGGGCTGGAAGAATTTTTTTCCCATCACTATTCAATCAAGTAGCTGGAGCGGTATTTTAAAAGTTAAGATTGATCCCTCAGATTCAGGTTGTGCAGAAAGCGGAAGTTATAATTTTAAAATTGAGAGATTTACGAATTCAGGCTCTGGTTCATTTGACTCCCAATCAGAGTTAAATTTTGCACTTACAATCCCATCAAAAACACCAACTCCTGTACCAACGAGTAAGCCTATACCTATCATAAAAGAGAGCAAAGATTTTGCATCGGAGGAGGTTGATACAGGTTCAATTATTCCAACTGTTTTACAAAAGCAAGAGTTGGTTCCAGAGGATGAGAAAATAGAGTCAACAAAGAGTGCGTTAATTGCGGGCGATGTGCTTGCGGCATCTTCATCTTCTTCACAACCCAAAAATATTCCAACCAGCGCAAAGAGCAAAAGCTTAAGTTCTTCTGGTTTTATTTTTTTGTGCCTTGCTTTTGGAATTCTAAGTCTTTCTTGTGGTATACTTCTTTTTCAAAAGTTGAGAAGGGGACAGGAAGTAATATGAAATGTATTTCTCATTCAGAGGCAGCAACAAAAAAAATAGGAGAAGAGTTTGCCAAGAAACTTAAAAAGGGAGACGTAGTATTTTTATATGGAGGTTTAGGATTTGGCAAAACAACATTTGTGAAAGGAATTGGATTAGGCTTAGGGATTACTGCAAGAATAATTTCTCCAACATTTCCTATTATAAGAAGTCATGGAAAATTTTATCATATAGACTTATATAGAATAGAGGATAAAACTGGGCTAGAAAATTTAGGATTATATGAAATTCTTGAAGATGAAGAAACTATAAAGGTAATAGAGTGGCCAGAAAAACTTGACACAATACCTAAAAACAGATGGGAAGTAAAATTTTTATTGGATAAGGATAATGTTCGTATAATTAATATAATCAAACATGAATGATACTCAAAAAGCAATACAGGTTTTTAAGAATGGTGGAGTTGTTATTTTCCCAACAGACACCGCGTATGGAATAGGGTGCAGGATGGATAGTGAGGAAGCAGTTAGAAAAGTATTTGCAATTAAAAAAAGATCATTAGATAACGCGGTGTTGGTTTTGGTTGACGGAATTGAGATGGCAAAAAAATATGTGGAAATTCCTGATAACGTTTATAAAAAATTGATTGAGGGAAACTGGCCTGGGGGACTTAGTATTTTTTTAAAGACAATTCATGGGAGAGTTTTAAATATTATCACTGCAAATACTGATATTCTTGCAATAAGGTGGCCAGACCACAAAAAGATTGAAAAAATTGTTACTGAAGTAGGCGTTCCCATAGTTGCAACTTCTGCAAATATTTCCGGAGAAGAAACTCCGTTCGCTATTTCTGACCTAAACAAAGATATTCTGGCTCAGGTTGATTTTGTCTTAGAAGGAGAATGTACTTATAAAAAAGAATCAACCATAGTAGACACTACCGTTCAGCCATGGAAAATCATAAGATCAGGAGCCGTAGAGATAAAAATTTAAAATGAATGTTATAAGAATTGATACATCAAACAATCTGGAAACGCGTGTTCACTTAAAAACTTCAAGAGGTACATTTACTCTAACGGAGAAGAGAAGTAAACCAGGAGATCAAAATGTTCTAGAATTAATAGAGAAACTTCTTTTAACTTGTAAGCTTTCTCTTAACAAGGTAGAAAAAGTGGAAATTTATTCTCAGACAGGTTCCTATACCGGTTTAAGAGTTGGTGCAGCAATTGCAAACGCTTTAGGGTTTGGCTTACACATCTCTATTAACGATAAACCACTAGGTGAAATTGTAATTCCTTCGTATGGTTCTTCTAAATAGATTCCTTACTTGCTTGATTACGAAAATAATTCTACTATATAAGAATGAAGTATTGGCGTCATCTCTTTACCCCACATCATTCCAATAATTTCAGAGCAAGGGTATTACATAATTCTTCATTGTTTATTTTCTCAATTCTTTTCATCCTTCTTGCGTTTGGATTTTCATACGTAAAAACAACTCATCCTTCTGTTCTGGGAATTTCCTACTCAATAACAAAAAATGATTTACTGGACGACACAAATAAAGCTCGGCTAGAAAATGGAGAATCAGAGCTAAAGCTGAATGAAAAATTGAACACTGCGGCTCAACAAAAAGCTGACTATATGTTTCTTCATAATTTTTGGGCTCATTTTGCGCCGGATGGAACTACACCATGGTCTTTTATTAAAAATTCCGGTTATGATTACGTTTATGCCGGAGAAAATCTGGCAAAAGGTTTTACTTCTTCTTCAGATATAGTAAAGGCATGGATGAATTCACCATCCCATAGGGAAAACATGCTATCTTCAAAATATAAAGATGTTGGATTTGCAGTTGTTGAGGGGAATTTGTTAGGTGAGGATACTATATTAGTTGTTCAAATATTCGGCGCTGAAACAACTACACCTGCAGAAACTTCTCAGCAGGGACAAAAAACGGCATCCCAACAAGAAGCAGTTCCAGCAGAAGCTCAAGAACAACAATCTTCCTTAGAGTCTGCAAAAAAAGAGGTGCTTAAAGTTCAATCTCAGGATATGGTTGTAAGTTCAAAAATAAATTCAAGTGCCGCTAGCAAATCAGTTGTAGTAGCTTTTCTTTTATTTATCATTACAATTCTTGTATTAGATATTCTTATTGTTGAGAAGAAAAAAATTCCAAGAATTGTAGGTCATAATCTGGATCATATAATTCTTTTAGTACTATTTTTGATGTACGTAATCCTTACTAAAGCAGGAGGAATTTTATAACATGAGGGACAAGCATATTCATCTAAATTATTACATTATCGAAACATTTGTTTTGGGAGTTGGATTTTTTCTCATTCATTCTTTTCTGCCGTCTTATTCAATACAATCAAGCGCACTAGCGTTACTTTTACTTGTGTATGTAATTATGGGTGTTTCACATCATACCCTTGAGCACGACATGAAGTCGAAGGTTATGGTAGAATATATTCTTGTTAGTATTTTAGTTTTTGCTGTTTTTGCATTTTTAAAAAGCGGAATGTTTTAAACATATGACTATTTATACCGTTAATTCTTTGTGTGTCCGCAGACCTGCTCATTTACTAGAGGCTTCCGGTATTTTGAATTCTCAAGTACCTGCTGTTATTTTTATTAAAAAGGAGATTTCAAAATGAAAGGACTAGTGCTCGCGGGAGGACTTGCTACTCGTTTGAGACCCCTAACTCTTGTTACAAACAAGCATCTTTTGCCCGTTTATAACAAGCCAATGATCTATTACCCCCTTGAGGCAATGGCAAAAGCAGGCGTGAAAGAAGTTCTCCTTTCTACGGGACCTGATCATGCCGGTCAATTCACAAATTTGCTCGGTTCAGGTGAAGAGTTTGGTGTCCGTCTTTATTACGCTATTCAAAAAAATCCAAAAGGAGGAATCCCCGATGCAATTTCTCTTGCAGAAGAGTTTGCAAAAGGAGAAAAGCTGTTGGTTGTTTTGGGTGACAACATTTTCAACTTTGATTTGGGACGAATAGTTACTGAGTTCGAACAAGAAGAAAGAGGGGCAGTGGTATTTGGTGTAAGGATGCCTACGGAATCAAGACAGTATGGAGTAATAGAAATTGATGATGAAGGAAGGGTTTTATCTATTGAGGAAAAACCTGAGCACCCAAAGTCTGATATTGCACAGACAGGAATCTATATGTATGACAAATTTGTTTTTTCACTTATTCAAAATTTAAACCCGTCACAGAGAGGAGAATTAGAAGTTACTGATCTCAATAATTTTTATCTTAGGGATGGAAGTTTGGGTTGTGAACTCATTGATTGGTGGATTGATGCCGGCACATCTCATGATGAACTATTAAGAGCAAACTTAATGGTGCAAGAAAAAGTGAAGGCAGGCGAGTTATAAATATGATTACCTGCAAATTTGAAGATGGCGGAGAAGCCCTTCTTAGGCATGTAACGGTTGGAGCTCTGGTAGTAAATGACAGTAGAGAAATTCTCCTAGTAAAACGTGCATCAAAGCACAGATTTGGTAAATATACTATTCCCGGCGGTTTTCTATCACGCGATGAAAATGCAGAGCAGGCAACTCTACGAGAACTGAAAGAAGAGACAGGATACGATGGGAAAATTTTAGAGTTTTTTAGAGTAAATGATAATCCCAAAAGACCGAAAGAAGATAGGCAAAACGTTGATCTTTTATATTTAGTGGAAAAAGTTGGGGGAGAAGCTGTTCTTAACTCTGAGGCTTTAGAGATAAAATGGTTTTCAGAGGAGAGTCTTCCTCCGGAAGAAGAATTTGCCTTTGATCACAGAGACTCAATTAAAAAATACTTTCAATATTTGAAAGAGAAGTTTAAACTTCCTATAATAGGTTAATGAAAATTTTAGTTACAGGCGGAGCAGGTTTTAAGAAGCGCAACGTAAGTAAGCTTCGCAAAACAGTCAAACTACAAGAGAAATTAAATTGTCAGCAATATCAGTAAGATGAAAATTTTAGTTACAGGCGGAGCAGGTTTTATAGGTTCAAACTTTATCTTATATTGGCTTTCACATCACAAAAACGATTATGTAATTAATCTGGATAAAATTACATACGCAGGAAATTTAGATAACCTTAGATCTATAGAAAATAACCCGTCATACAAATTTATTAAAGGAGACATTTGTGACATGGCGCTTGTGAATGAAGTTATGGAAGGTGTAGACGTGGTAGTTCATTTTGCTGCAGAATCTCACGTTGACAAATCCATCAGTTCTCCTTCGGAGTTTATTATTACAAACATTGTGGGCACCCAGTCTCTTTTAAACGCAGCAGTTGAGAAAAAGATCAAAAGATTTCATCATATATCAACAGATGAAGTTTATGGTGCTCTTCCTCTGGATTCTATAGAAAAATTTTCTGAAAAAACAGCATATGACCCTCACAGTCCATACTCAGCGAGTAAAGCTTCCTCTGACCATCTTGTTAGAGCATATGCTGATACATATGGACTTCCGATAAGTATCACGAATTGTTCAAATAATTTTGGACCGTTTCAATATCCTGAGAAACTTATTCCTCTTGCAATTACTAACATTCTGGAAGGAAAAAAAGTGCCTGTTTATGGTGATGGATTATATGTTAGAGACTGGCTTCATGTTGAAGATCATTGCAGGGCAATCGAGGCAGTTTTATTAAATGGAAGAATTGGGGAATCTTATTGCGTAGGAGGATTAGGACCTTCTCAGGAGATAAATAATCTTTCCGTTGTGAAAAAAATAATTGGTTTTTTAGGAAAAGATGAAACATATATAGAATATGTTAAAGATAGGCCGGGACATGACAGGAGATACGCTATAGACTGGACCAAGATTAATCACGATTTAGGATGGAAACCTCAATATGATTTTGATACGTGGTTAGAGAAAACTATAGAGTGGTATAGGATAAATAAGGAGTGGTGGGAAAAGCTAAAAAAAACAAATCCTGACCCAATCCAAAACGTCCAAAATCAAGACGCGGAGGAGCATCAATGATTCGCGTTTTAGCAACTGGACTAACAGGACTTGTAGGAACACGAATAAAAGAAGTTCTCCCGGATGTAGACTTTACCTTTCTATCCAGAAAATTTGGTGTTGATATTACTAATTCTAACTCTGTTGAGCAGTACATTGCTTCATATCCAGGCACATACTTTCTTCACATGGCAGCCTTTGCAGATGTAGACGGTTGTGAGAGTCAAAAAGATTTGGGAGAAAAAAGCGAAGCTTGGTTAACAAATGTAGAGGCAAGTCGTGAAATCGCAAGGCTGTGTTTAAAATATAGGAAAATTCTTATCTATATTTCTACTGATTTTGTTTTTGATGGAGAGAAAAAAGAAGGAGAAAGTTACACGGAAGAAGATATTCCAAATCCAATTAATTGGTATGGTAAG
>CAZQIA010000032.1:0-9514 GCA_964593215.1 uncultured Gammaproteobacteria bacterium | reverse complement strand
ATAGATCGTAATAATCATTTAGAGGCAGAAGAAGAAAAATTTATCACGGATAAGAATGGAAAAGTGCTAGAGGTAGGAAAAAAACTAGACCCACATAAAGCAAACGGGGAATCTATAGGAATAGAGAAAATTACAGCTGAAGCGGGAAAAGTATTGTTTGCAGAGCTTTCCTCCTTACTTGAAGATGAGAAAAACTGGCAAGAGTATTATGATGATTCATATACTACGTTAGTTAATAAGGGAGTTCCATTTGAGGCAGTAGATATAACTGGACTTAAATGGGTTGAAATAGACACTCACGCAGACTACGGACGTGCTCAGGAAATGTTTAAGTAACTAATCTTCGAAAGGTTTTTTAAAGAAATCAAGATCTTGATAGGGTACCAAAAAACACAGTATAATTATTCCCATGTCACAAGAATCACGTGAAGGTGAAACATTTTTTACATCAGTAGGTTGTATGGATGGGCGAGTTCAAAAAGCTGTGAGTGAATATGCATCTTTGATGTATGGCGCTGAGTACGCAGATACTATTACCAGGGCTGGACTAGATGGAGTTTTTTCAAAAGAGGATATAGATTCCCAAGTTTACGAGGCTATAAAAGGAATGATTATGGTTTCCGTAGACAGGCATCACAGTTATGGAATTGTGGTACATGGTCATGAAGAATGTGCCGGAAATCCAGTTTCCCATGATCAGCACAAAGAGGATATAAAAAAAACAGTTGAGGTGATTAAGAAAATGGTTGAAGGGAAAAATGTTGACGTGAGAGGGGTATACGTAAGATTACTTCCGAGGCTTAAAATAGAAGAAGTACATTAGGCCTTGAACGCTTTAGTGTATTTTGATATAATCATTTAATCCTAAGACAGTAGGCAACCATAAGACCTACCGAGGAAACCCTTTACACCTTCGTGTAAACCTCGTAAGCGTCTTAAAAAAAGACGCTTTTTTATTGCTCTAGGACTTGTTAAAGATATGCCATCAGTAAGAAATACAGCATCATTAGAAGAAGCACAGCAAAAGGTTGATAAAGCAACAGCTATGTTTTTTGTGGAATACACCGGGCTTACCCACAAACAACTAGAAGAAGCTAGAATGGAACTTTCTAAAGCTAACGCTGAGTTGGCTGTTGTGAAAAATACCCTCATGAATATTGCACTTACCTCTAAAAAGGTTGATGCAAAAGAGAAACTTACCGGTCAAAAAGCTACTTTATTTTCCTACGAAGATCCAATTCAAACTGCAAAGGTTTTAACTGCCTTTATTAAAAAATACGGTCTTCCTAAAATTTCATTTGGAGTTTTTGAAGGCGATATAATCGATGAAGCAATGATTACAAAGCTTGCAACACTTCCTTCTAAAGAAATTTTGGTTGGGAAACTTTTGGGACTTTTGTCATCTCCTATGTCAGGTTTGGTATATGTTTTGAACGGAAATATTACAAAATTAGCTTTAGTTCTTAAGGAAATTGAAAAGCAAAAAGCAAGTACAGCACCAACAGCTGCAGCTCCTGCACCTGTAGAGGAAGCTCCAGTAGCTCCTGCTGCAGAGACACCTGCCGTTACAGAAGAGACAGCACCAGCAGCAGAACCAGTTGTAGAGGCACCAGCAGAAGCTCCAGCTACGGAAGCAGCAACAGAACTTGAAGTACCAACTGAAACAGAAGTTAAGGTAGAAGCATAATTCTTTGATTCCCAGTTTTTCGTTTTCAGAAATGAAAATTGAAAATTGGTAATTAAATTACCGATCGAAAGCGAGGTGAATTAAATACATATGGCAGCAAAAATGACAAAAGAAGACATGATGAAAGCAATTGAAGAAATGTCAGTTCTTGAACTTTCTGAACTTGTAAAAGCTTTAGAAGAAAAGTTTGGAGTAACAGCAGCAGCACCAGTGGCAGTTGCAGCAGCAGCAGGAGCACCAGCAGCAGATGCAGGTGAGCCAGCAGAAGAACAGACTATCTTTAATGTTGAGATTACCTCAGCAGGAGCAAATAAATTAGGTGTTATTAAAGCACTTAGAGAGCTTGCTCCAACATTAGGACTCAAAGAAGCTAAAGATTTAGTCGACGGAGCACCTAAGGTAGTTTTAGAACAGGTTAACAAGAAAACCGCTGATGAAGCTAAAGAAAAGCTTACTGCAGCAGGAGCTACTGTTACCCCTAAATAATATAAGCGTTTTGCGATAGGCGTTTAGAGAATCTAACAGCTAGACGATTTAGCCCGAAGGGCGCAAGCAGTTTTACTAAACGCTTATAAGGAAAACGCTTTAATTTTTGCCCTCATGGTTTACTTGAGGCTAAAAATATCGTATAATATTGAGAATAGCTTTTAAACAAGAGCTGTTCTAAAAGAAAGGACAAATACACACCGTGGCAGCAAAATGCATGAATTGTAACAAGGGAATAATGATGGGGCATAGAGTTTCACACTCTAAACGCAGGACTAATCATGGCTTCAAGCCTAATCTTCAGAAGAAAACTTTTATGCTAGATGGAAAGAGAGTTTCTGTAAAACTTTGCACAAACTGCATAAAGTTGTACAAATACATCGATCGTAAATCTAAAGAAGAGTTAGCTGCAAAAGAAGCCGCAGCAGAAGTTACTACACAAACCGCTTAATTATTTTGCTCCAATAATATCTCGTAGGACCGGAACTTTACCAAGAATGTAAATGCCTCCAAAAGAAGTTACAGCTACCGCAAAAAACTGCAAAATATCAAACCATAGAGAGTAAACCACATGCCCTTGGGTTAAAGAATATAAATAGCTTCCTAAGAGTCTCCAGAATAATGAAATGACTGCAACGTGCACAAAATACACGCCCATAGAATGATTAGACATAAGAAGAACATATTTGTTAACTTTTTCCTTTATTCTTCCATGGGTTCGTGTAATTAACGAATTATAAAATTCAGCAAGAACAAGACACATAGAAAGTGCGTATATAGGAGATGTGATTCTCCATTGGGATCTAACAAATTCCGGGTTTTTTGTTAGCAAAAACATTTCTTTAGTTTCCCACATCATTGCCGCTAAGGATCCAATAGCAGTAAAAAGAATTACCCATCTCAATTTTTTAATGGATTTTAAAATGTCTGGATTTAATCCTACAGCTGCTCCTATTAAGAAGGGTAAACTATTTATGAAAGCGTTTCTTAATGTAGGGTGAAGAAATAGCTTAAATGAATCTAAGGAGGAATACATGTACAAAAGAAGTAGTAATTGGCCTGTAAAAAAGATAGATATAAAGAGATTTGAGAAAAAGAATTTTTTTAGTCTCATGAATAAAGGAAAGAGAAAATAGAGCACAATAATAGTGGGAATAAAGTAAAGCTGATATGAAGCATTTCCTGACAATAAATTCTCAAGGAAGTTTACAGAAAAAACGCTTTGTATCTTAAAATCGTAAACAGAAATGTGATAGATTGCGCTCCACACAATATATGGAATAAGAAGTCTAGAGAGTCTTCTTTTGTAAAACGAAAACAATGAGCCTTTTGGGTTGTACCTAGAAGCAAGCAAGTAGCCGGAAATTGCAAAAAAAGTTCCTACAGCAAAACGGGCGAAATGGTTTAAGAAAAAAGAAAGTGACATCTGGTCAATCTTGTAATAGCCAAGCTGCATTGAGGTGTTTGTGGTGTGAATAAGAACTACTGCAAGGATTGCGACAAGCCGCAAAAAATCTATAACATAACTTCTTTCTTTCATGAAATAAATACGTGCGATTCTAATTAAAACCAAGTTTTTCTAAAATGTCTAGAGCCTCTTTTCCATATCCGTTCTTAAAACTTTTAAAGTCTATGGGATTTTTCCCTTCTACTTGAATTTTATTTTCAGGAAGTAGTTTAATTAGTTTTTCTATACCGGAAATCTTTACTGTAAAAAAAACACCGGGCCAGGGAAAATATGCTCGGATTTTTCTGTCTAATTCTTCTGGAGTTGGCGGATTATTTATGTCAATTTTTCCGTCAGTTTTTTTAATTTTATAAGACCAGGATTCTTGGGAGTCATCTTGAGGGATAAATTTTGGCTCTTCTGTTTTTAAGACTTTATTCAGTAATTCTGCTCCTCTAGAAAACAAATCTCCCATGAGGCTTTGAAATGTTTCGACTCCTTTAAGTTCGACCGTTTCTTGGATTGCAATAGGGCCATGGTCAACTTTATCATCTAACTTAATAATTGTTACACCGGTTTCAGTGTTTCCTGAAAGAATGGTGTATTGGATAGGGCTTGGGCCTTTAAATTTAGGAAGAAGACTGGGGTGAACGTTTAAAATTCCTTCAGGAAAAAGCCCCAAGATTTTTTTTGGCAAAATTGCACCATATGATGCTAGCACTCCTATGTTAGGTTTTAAATTTTCAATTTTTTCAATATTTTCTGGGTTTTTTAGGTTAGAGTAGAGGAATGGAATTTGATTTTTTTTCAAAAAATCAGTAAGTTTTCCTTCAGATTCTGTAGTAACTACCAATGATAATCCCTGGTTTTTTAAAACCTCAATTATAGGAATTACATAATAACCAGAACCAAAGAAAACAACTTTTTTATTCATGATGTTATTGTAACATGAGGAAAAGAGTTACTTGTCGTGTCCGTTTATAAAACGCTCAGCTTCTAGTGCAGTTTGTTGCATTTCCTCTTTCATTTTCAAAACAGCTTGATTAAATTCTCCTAGGCCTCCATTTTCTAATCTTGACATTTCCTCAAGCCGTTTTACTGCAGGTTTTCTGTATGATTGTGTAGTCTCATTTGGAATAACATCTTGTTTATGAAGTATTCTTTGACCCATTTTTTCTATAAATCGTATAAAATCATATGCGTAAAATAAGTCATCCGTTACCGGTTTTCCATCATTATCTATCCCGTGGAGAAGAACTACGTGCATTCGGTTGCGTTCTTGTTTATAGGCTAACTTCTTGTCCGATCCTTCTGGAATTACAAGAGCTTTTCTAGGAACGCTAGCGGAAGGATCTTCAATCATTGCAGTACTGTAAAGACCGGGAGTTACATCTTGCGCTTTACAGATAAATATTCTTCCGTTTCTAAATTTATCAGCAAATGTACCTCGTACACGTAAAGAAGCTGATCCAAACCCGCCAAATTCACCATTTGAGTAGATAGTTGCTCCGTGTCTAAATGAAGCTTCAACTCTGTCCCCGATCATAAGAGCAGCTTGTTCAGCTCTCATTTCAACAGGAAGATATCTTTGCCTCTGTTCAGTATTTAATCCCATAGTGTATGTATTATATATTGTTTTTGGTGAAATTTCAAGGCTAAATCAGATAACTTGAAGAATTTTGGAGTGCGTTTTTGGATTTCCCGCAAGTACATAATTATTATCCGAACTCCATTCGTTTCCTTGCCAATCTGTTACAATTCCCCCAGCTTCACGCACCAATAGTATTCCTGCTGCATGATCCCATAATTCATCCCCCCAACAGATAAATCCGTCAGCAGAACCCTTTGCCAGTAAAGCCAATTCATATGCTGTGCTTCCTAATTTTCTCTGGAAAAATTGTATTGCAGTTTTTGAAACAACTTGGATATATTTTTCTTTGTGTAGAGGTAAGTAGCCGGTGTTTACAAAGATAACACTTTCTTTATCAGAGATAGATATTTTTTCTCCATTTAGAAATCCCCCTTTATTTTTTTCTCCAGTGAATAACTCCTCAGTGATAGGGTTGTAAATGACACCTGTTACCGGCTGCCTATTTTTAATAAGAGCAATTGAGACGCAAAAAATATTTATTCCCCTGATAAAGTTTGTTGTTCCGTCAAGCGGATCAGCAGTCCAGTAAACATCTTGATCTTTTAAGGAACTTCTTGTTTCCTCGGAAAGAATAGGATAAGCACTTTCTTCTTCAAGAATTTGAATAATTTTTTCTTCAGAATTTGTGTCTACCTCTGTTACAAAACTTTTATTTTGTTTTTCCTTTACTTTTAAAGCAGTATGGAACCCCTCATGTATAATTTCCCCTGCAATTTTTGCGGCTTTTATAGCAGTTTCTAAATCTGACATTATATATTTACTTCATCAAAAACATCCTCACCGTTTTCATCTTTGCGGCTCTTTAGGACCGAAGGCGAAGCCGAGGACCGAAAGTCGCATAAAATTTAAATTTTGATTTCATCAAATTCGTCCTCTCCTTGCTCATTTTTATGCGACTTATATAATTGTTCTTTTTGTTCCATCACATGCTTTGTAAACAGTACTCCGTTTAAGTGATCTACTTCATGTTGCACAATAACCGCGGGAAACCCCCTAAAATGTTTCTGGTGAGTTTTCCCTTTTTCATCTTGCCACCTTAAAGTTACCTCTTTATTTCTTGTAACATGTCCCCATATGTCCGGAATTGAAAGGCAGCCTTCTAAAAGTTTTCCCTTTTTGGGTTTCTTAGTTTCAACCTTTTTAGAATTTTTATATTTTGGAATTTGTACATCTTCTGAACGTTCTATAATTTCTGGGTTAATAAAAGAAGTCACAAGAGAATCTTCTCTGGGTTTCATTTGAAAAATTCTAAGTGGGAGTCCTACCTGTGGAGCAGCAAGACCTACGCCAACGGGGTCTTTAGTAGCACGTAGTGTTTCTTCCATTTGAGAAAGAGTGTCTGTAAGTTTTGAGTTAAATTCAGTAACTTTCTTAGAATGAGTTACCAGAATTGGGTCAGGTGTTGTGACTATTTTTAGCATTGGTTGAAATTATATAGTAAAGTAGGTTTAAAAATCAAAGCTAATCATCCTTAAACTATTCAATAGTTTTAAGAAGGTCTTTTGTGGGCTTATCCTCAGGGCTAATATTTGAGAGTATATAGGAAAGTTCATCATGAGCTTTTTTAAGAAGCTCCTCTTTTTTAGCTGTGTCTTTTTCTTCTTTTGCCTGTTCTATAAGATACACGCTTATTGCATATCTGGGCTCTTTGTAATTTGGCTTAAGGTAAATTGCCTTGTTTAAAAATTCTTCAGCATGTTTTATGTCTCCTGCTTGACCATAAAGTAAACCTGCATTATAGGAAACTTTTGCGTCGGTCGGTGCAAGAGTCATAGAGTAGTTTATGGCATCTATTGCCTGGTTGTAGTATTTCTCATTTATCTTCTTAGGGTCTAGCTGAGATAAGATAAACAATAACTGAATTCTAGTTTTGTAAAAAACTATGTTGTTAGGGTGATCACGGATTACCCTGTCAGAGATCTCAAGTGCGCGCTGTACATAAATATCCCCATTATCTTTTTGGTTTTGCTGATAGAAAAGAAGTCCTAAGGTTGCTAAGTTTAACGAGAGTTCTGAGTTATAGAGATCTTCATCTGGGAATAATTTTACAGCATCTTCTAAATTAGGATTTGCCATTACATATTCTTGTGCCCTGTCCAGGTTATAGCCAAGTGAGTAACTTTGGTCTGCAAACCAAATTTTAAGAAGTATAAGCTCTATATACAAGCAGAATATCCCTATGCCAATAATTCCAATAAGTTTTATAGGCTTCATAGAGTACTCAATTGGTTCGCTGGCTATTTTTTTAGATGAAAACGCATAAATAAATCCAGGTATTAAGAAAAAGTAAAGGTTAATTACGACGACTGAAAACCCAAAGAAGTTAGAGACTAAAATAGAAGTGTAGCCTGACAATAAAGCAAGAATAAGAAGGGGGGAAAGTAGGTCTTCTGTTTTTTCTACGTGTGATTTAGGGATTTTTATGACTTCTTTTATCCCAAAATAATATACAAAAATTATAATAAGAAGGTATGTCCCTAGCCCAAAAATTCCAGTTGTTGCAAGATAATTGAGATATTCATTGTGCGCTTTGTTATATAGATAATCCCACTCGGATAAAAGATTGTGTTCAATAGGTTTTGCTTTATAGTATGCATACGCAAACGTTTCAACACCTGATCCAAACAACGGATGAGCTTTAAATATTTCAAGAGCACCTTTCCACACTGCAATCCTTATTTTCCCTGAATCAGATCCGCCCAATTCTCCCACCGGCTTTTCAACAACTTGGGCTTTAGCAGTTTGAGTTGTCTTTTCTGATGAGAACATCTGCTGAAGTCCTGAGTAAGTTAAGAATGGGATTTTCCTTTGAAGAGAGTTGTTAGAGAAAAAAGAGAACACGAAACATAAAATTAAGATTCCTATACCTATTTTTATGAATGTTTTTTTTTACATTCTCTGATAGATTTTGAGATTTTGCTTTTAATAAGTATGCGCTCCCTCCGGCAAAAAAAATCAGACCAGTCAGTAGTCCCGCATATCCTGATTGAGATTGCGTCCATAAAACTTCTATGAAAAGAAAAATTGTTAAGAAAATTAACCCAAAAGCCAGAAATGTTTTTTTGTCTAATAAAAGTCCACTTTTATTTTTAAAAAGAGAATTTGCATAGAATATGCTTAAAGCAAGCAAAATAGGTATAAGGATTGAAAAATATGCTGCGAGCCAGTTAGGCTGTCCCATGGTAGAAAATAATCTAACCGTAGGCTGAAATGAATCTGTCCAGCAGGAGACGTCAAAAGTGCCTCTAAAGGTAAGACATGTTAGGTCATAACCAAAGTGTGAGGTAAAACCCCAAAGCGCAACAATTCCTCCAGTAACAACACTTAAAAGTAAAATTTTGAAGCTAATTCCGTTAAAAATATGGTCCTTGTCATGATGGAAGTTTGAGACAAGTGCATAATAGAGAAAAACGTATGCAGTAATAGAGGTAAGACCCCCGTTAAATCTTCCGTAATAACCCCAGAATGAAGTATGTGGTTCTATAGAAAAAATCGTAGAGATTGTTTGAGAAGCTAAAAATAAAAGGATTGGGATATCAAATGGCGTTCGTTTAAAGATAATTTTTTGGGAAAGAATCATTTTAGTAACCCACAAAAAAAGAATAACTACGCTTATTCCAAACGTAACCCATAATTTGTTAAATTCAAAAAGTTCAAAAGTTTTAGGGTGGAGAACTAAGGGGGTTAAGAATATTAATGCGTAAAATGAGTAGGAAAAAGCGCGGTTAAAAAAAACAGCAAAGCTCTTCATCAGTTTCCTAAGTGTACCAAAGGTGGTATAAGAGCACAAGTGAATACTTGCATATATATGTTTTGTGTGTAATATTATATAACCCGGAGAACTTCAGAAAAATGGAAGAACAAGTTACGCCTTCCAAAGAGGAAGGAAGCAAAATTCAGAATAAAGAGTTATATATAAGTCTTGCTATTGGGCTTGGGATAGTGGTTGCAATTGTTGTGGGTCTTCAGGGCGGAAGCTACATAGCAAATTCCTTTGGGAAAAAATCTGCAACTCTTGCTCCCAGTCCTGATGAATCACAGTCTATTTCCTCTGATAAATCCGCACTGCAGGAAGACTTAACAACGGTTCAAAATAATCCAAACTCTCAAAACGTAATTCCCAGCGGAACTCTATTAAAATCTCCAACACCCACAGTTAAAGCAACACCCACTAATACTCCAACACCTACACCCACTAATACTCCAACACCTACACCCACTAATACTCCAACACCTACACCCA
>CAZQIA010000031.1:0-9547 GCA_964593215.1 uncultured Gammaproteobacteria bacterium | reverse complement strand
AACCCACAATTTCAAACGCCACCCCCATAGAGTCTCCAACGCCTACCTCAATCCCAACAAACGCACCCACAAACTCCCCAACACCCACTAACACCCCCACACCTACAGCTGTTCAAGATTATGGAACTGCACATGTCACATTTGATGTGTTAATTCCGGGAATTGGCGGAAATATAGGTGGAGGAGAAAATAACAATCCTGTAAGACACGCTAGAAGCTTTGGAATTCATTTTTACAACGCTCAGGATAACCAGATAAAACAACAGGAAGTTACCTTAACGTATAACGGAAATTCTTACATAGGTACCGCAACTGTCACCGGTATTCCTATGGATTCTTACACAGTAAGAATTGAGCTAAACAATTCTCTTCTAAAAGTTATTCCAGGAGTTGTAAGGTTAAAAGCAGACAGTACTACTTCAACCCCGCAAGTTACCCTTGTCATGGGAAATATTGAGAATTCAAATGGTTATCACAATATTTTAGACATTCTAGACTACAATGCGTTTTTTAAATGTTTTAACGGTCCGTGTGCAAACGCAGATAAAATGCTTTCTGATTTGAATGATGATGACAGAATTGATGCGAGAGATTTAAACATTTTATTACGCGGTTTTTCTTCCAGAAACAGTAATTAATAATTATCCTCAAGTTATACTCAGTTTTCTTTCTTGACTCTTTTGTTACTTCTCTTTACTATAGATTTATAACCGAGTTTTCGGTTTTTGTTTGTATGTAAACTATGAATCCTACGGATCCAATGTCTCAATTTAAAGAACGGTATCAGCAGTATGTGGAGACTAAATCACCACAAACTCCTCCAGTAATAAATTCTTCAGGAGGAAAAGGATTTTTTAATAAGTTCTACGTTCAGGGGCTAATTGTGGGAGTTGTAATAATTGCCTCAGGGGTTCTGGTGTACCTCAACTTCAAACCCACAGAGCAAAATAATACCGCTGTCAAACCCACCCCCCAACCAATAGCAAAAGCCCCTACTCCAACACCAATTCAAGTTTCTGAAGATCAAATCACCTTGGAGCTTTTGAGAACTTGGGGTTCATATTATTCAAAAATGAAAGACGATCCAAAACAAATAGAAGATGCAAAAAAAAGAATTATGAAAAGGGTTTTGGTGTTTGCAGGTGCATCAAAAAACAACATTGAGCTGTCATCTGTAGCTTCTGAAAATCCTATCATTCAAGAACAAAAGGCAGAGGAAAAACTGAAATTAAAAGTATTGTCCTGGAGAAACATTGATTACGCATACGTATTTATAGATGCAAGCGTAACAAAGTACAAAGATTTCCCAGAAAAGGCAAAAAGTTCATATGAATTAATTAAAAAATATTTAACCGATGGAAAAACAATGGAAGAAGCATATAATCTGGCAAAAGAAGACCCCAACTTTTTTAAATCCATAACGCTAGCTACCGATAAAACATTTTTCAAAGATGGGTGGGATAAAGATATTTCTGAGGTGTTGTTTAAGTATAAAACAGGTGAAAATACAGAACTTATTTCCCCTCCTGGTGGCGTTTACATTCTTGCGCATATTAATGAAGCAAACGATACCGAATTTGCAACAATGGATGACTGGATGAAGTCTCAAAATTAATAATGAAAATGATATTTTTAAAATCAATTCAAGTGTTAGTCTTTGTAATTGCTATTCTCTTTACCTGTAGCTTTCTTACAATAAATGACTCCCCTGTTGTTAAAACAGCATGTGCAACAAGCTGGGGGGCTTGTAATCCTGATCCAAACTATCAATCCTGCCCTTCTGGGATCGGTCCTATTTCCGGTTGCATTTCATCAGTTGATTTCAATGTAACCATTAACAGTGTGGGATCTGCCCCCGTTCCAAACAATACCCCATTCAGAATTCAAATTTACCCAAGTGATGGAAGTGGAAATAGCTGCTCAAATGTAACTTGTCTAAAAAGAACAACTGATTACACTACACCTGGATGGGGAAGCGCAGGAATACCATACCAAGTAAAATTGGATCAAATTGGATGTGACCTTACTGGTTCCTGCACAAATAATTTCACTGTGCAGATTAATTTTGCAACAACAGTTACAGGGCTTAACTGCCCAGAGTACAGACAGAACTTTAACATACAAAACGGAAGTCCGGTAACGGTAACTTATAATATTAACTGTACAAGCACACAAACATACACTTGCACCACTACTGCTACACAAATGTGTATGCAACAGTCTGACACTGCAACACATTGCCTTGCCGGATGGAGTCCCGATCCTGCTGCCAAAACTTGTCCACAGGATACAAGCGGAATTCCTAACGTTTGTTGTGTTCAAGACGCCTGCATTCAAATGCCGGCACCGCAACCTACGGTAACATGTTCGGGGTGTACAAATTAGCATGAATACAGGAACAAAAAAGAAATTATTGATTGGTGGAATTGCAGGATTGCTTGGAATAATTGTTTTATTACTTTTCCTGATTTCTTATTTAAATAAAGCACCAGGAGGCAAACAAAAGATTGCAAGCACCCCTACCGCCACATGTCCAGCAAATATTGTTAAGTGTTCTTGGAATCCTGTTAATGGAGCGGTTTCATACACATATCTAGTCAGAAAGCATTCTGATGGATCATTCCTTGCAGGTTGCTCAGGAGATGTAGTCCCCCCTGCTCCTTTATCAATAACGTGCGCTACTGCTCCTCAACCAGGAGAAACGTATGACTGCACAGTTGTTGCTAAAAATTCATGTAACCAGACTATATCAGGTATTGGTAGTGGTACGTGTACGGTACCACCGCCCAATTCAACACCAACAAACACGCCAATCCCCACAAACTCACCCACACCCACTAACTCTCCTACCCCAACTGGAGCCAGAACACCAACTCCAACTAACCCAGTTACAAACACACCTACGGCTACTAAATCGCCTACTCCTACACCTACAGCTACAAATTCTCCAACTCCTACTAAATCGCCTACTCCTACACCTACAAATACGCCAACGCCTACTTTTTCACCTACTCCTACTCCCACCCTTCCACCTGGGGTTTGTAATCAGGCATGCAACTTAGACAGTGAATGCTCAAATGGACTAATTTGTTATCAGGGTGCTTGCAGACTTTCATCTAATCCTACAGACGTAGCCTGCGCTCCCATTGCAACACTTACTCCTACACCTACCACTCCTCCTGTTATAGTCCAGGTGACTCCAACTCCAACTAAAACCGTTGTGGTCTACGTGCCTCCTACAAAAGCTCCTACTACTCCTAGACCCACAGCCGTACCACCTACAGGAAACATTTCTAACACCATAGGTATTATTGGTATAACTGTTATGACTATTATTGGAGGTGCGCTCCTCTTCTTCCTCTAGGGGTATTTACTTTCTAAGTGGGTTTATTTGTTTAAAAGTTGATTCCATTCCTCTACAGTACCAATACCTGCAGCAACAAGCTGGTCTCTCTCGTCAACGAAACTACCCATGCCGTATCTTAGTTTATCCATAAGTCGTTTTGCACCTGCTTTCCTAATAAACTCAAAATCATTTGCCTCTCCTTCTCTAAAGATACCAGCCCTTACTAGCTGATCTCTTTCGTCTATGTAAGAATTAACACCAAACTTGCTCATTTTATCCAGTATTCTCTGCGCAGAAGCTTGACGAACCGCTTCATCTGTATTTGCCGCTTCAGCCGTTATAACCCCTGTTCTAACAAATTCATCTCTCTTACCTACATAATAAACAACGCCTTGAGTTCGCATTTTATTAACTAAATCACTCTCTATGCGAGAAGGAAGTTGCGGCTCACTTTCTCTTGCAAGAGGTTGTTGTTGGGGCAATCTTTCTGTATCAGAAGAACTTCTCCTATCACTAGGCGTATTTGTACCTCTTGCTCTATCAGGCTGTCTTATTTCAGTTCTTTGACTTGGTCTTTGTTCTGGTTTTTGTTGTGGTTTTACTACCTGATTTATTGCTGACTCAGGCAACTGCTCACCTTCATTGAAATAAAAAGATAAATTTGGGTCTCCTTTTTCAATGTCTACATAAATCTTTTTCCTATCTATTCCTATACCAACATGTGCCAAGACTAACTTATCGTAAACTTCACGCTCTATTACTTTTTTAAGTGCCCTTGCTCCTTCTGAAGGATTGTACCCTTGTGCAGCAATCCAGTCTATGGAAGCTTGGGATAAATCTAGCTCAATAGTTATTCCACTACTTGCAAAGTCCCTTTCAACATCTCTAATCCTCATGTCTGTAATTTTTAATATTGCTTCAGGGCTTAAATTATTAAATAGAATAAGATCCTTAATTCTTCCTCTAAACTCAGGTGGAAAAGCGGCTGCAAAAGATTCTGAAACCATTTCTCTGGCAGTTTCCGCAGATATGTCAGAGATAGAACGCGCTTCCTCTACTTCTTGGTTTCCTACGTTTGATGTGTAAAAAATAACAGCATCTGAAAAATCAGTATTCTGATTATTTGCAAGCTCCATTTGACCTTTATCTAATACTGACAAAAATGCGCGGTGCAGGTTTGCATGAGCTTTTTCAGCTTCATCTACTAGTATTATTACTACACTTTGTGTCCTACCAGAATTATCTTTGTAGGATATTTTGTGAGAATCTAAATTTTTCTGGGAAAATACTGGAGGTGTTCCTCCCGGCCATCTTTTATCCTCTGAGCCAATGTAGCCTGGCGGAGCTCCTAAAAGCCGAGACATTGAACCTGCTTCTTGATACTCTCCTCCGTTTAATTTAATGACCTTGGAGCTTGGATTACCTTCTCCTTCGGCTAAAAGATCTGCAAGGGTATACACTATCTCTGTTTTTCCAACTCCTGATGGACCGGCAAGGAATTTAATATCGAAAGGGCCAGGTTCTTGCGAACGTATTCCTGAGTGAAGTTTTGCAAGAAGAATTGCAAATGCACCGACAGCCTCTTCTTGTCCCACAATTCTCCTACCAAAAGCCTCTTTCTCATGAATAAGTGTAGGAATTTCTATTTTCGTAAGTCCACGCTCCGCAGGTGATACCATGAGTAGAATTCTAACATAAGCAAGTTCAATTCTCAACTATAGGTTGTTTTCCTTTCTACGACCCTTGAAGGTAGGAGTTGTTGTCTTAATGGTCAGATATTTGTTAAAATATGAGGTCTTGGGTCGTTAGTTCAGCGAATACACTTTTTGTAAGTGCAAAAAGCAGAACGCTTTAATGGTTATATGTAAATTTGGGGTCGTTAGTTCAGCGGTAGAACGCTTTCCTGATAAGAAAGAGGTGAATGGTCCGACTCCATTACGACCCACCCAAATTTACATATAATGCTTTAGCATAAGAAAGAGGCGAATGCCTGCCCTGAGTACTCTCAGGAGCTCAACCCATAATCGCCTTATCCAAAATCTGCCTACACTTTATATGAAATGGATTGAGCTACAAGGAACTAGCTTTTTTGTTCAGGGAGAATACAGGTCATTTCCCATGCCGTTTCCAGAAAATCCTCCTGAATACGGAAGTACAAAACCCAGAGAAATTCCTGGACAAATTACAAAGCTTCAAGAACTAAAAATAGGCGAAAGATACCAACTCATCACCTCAGCAATGCCGGGAGTTTCCTTTACTCTTCTAGACGTTTGGGCGGATGATAAAGGCGTTGTAAGAATAAAAACAGAACAGTTGGGAAAAATTCCTCCACACAGTCCACTACGCTATGGCACGTGGAGTACTGCAGAACTCGGTGTAACCGCAACACAGGATGGAAAATGGAACCATAGAAATCGTTTATTTACTTTCCCTAACAACCTTACAAAACAGAATCTAAAAGCTTTAGGAATATAAGTTTTCTAGTAAGTTCTCCCTCATTGTTGACTTCATATAAATTAGGTATACTTTTAATACTATTCCTGAAAAAAAATTGTGAAGATATTTAGGATTCAAACTAGACCCATTGTTTACTCAAAAGTTGTCATTGGGGTATGCTTTCTGCTTTTTCTTGGAATTCTTTTTCTTGCTGGTAAATTTATACCCCATAAAAAATCCACGATTGCCATAAAAACTCCAGAACCTACAAGTTCACAAACCGCATCACAAAAAAATGTTTTAGGATCATACACAAGAAACCCACAAATTTATCTTTCAAGCGGCAATGATTCATTTCATTATGGAGGCGTTATTGAGCTTGCTTCCACAGATGAACCCTCTGTTCTTATAGACGCGTATAGCACAAAAGGTACAGCAGAAATCTCCATGTACACCGCAAGTGAAGATGCACTTTTTGATTACATTACACATGATGACAAGGGTATGCAAACTCAAAAAACACCAGATTCTGGAAAAATCCATTTTGTTGCAACAGTTAAAAAAGATGTAAATACCAATGGAAATAATTCGACTCAGAAAATTTCTCTCCCGCTTGGTGATACAGGCATTTGGTACATCAAGGTTAAGCTGGGCAGCTCCCACTCAGAAGCATTCATTATCAGATCAAACATTGGAGCCATAGCAAAAGAAGGAGATGACAAATTTATTTTCTGGGTTCAAAACTTTAAAACAAAAAAAAGCGTTTCTGAAGGAGTTGTTATCCCGTATAATCTCACAAATGGAAGAAAAGAATTGGAAAGAGCGTCAGTTAATTCTGAGGGGATTGCCCAGGCAAAACTCACAAAAGATGCAGATATAGCCCTAGTTGCAGTGGGCAATGAACGCGCTCTTATTCCCCTTAACCTTAAGTATCTTAATTCTTCTCCTTACGCAACATTTAGCGAGAAGCTTAAAAAAAGCAGATACTTTATTTTTACTGACAGGCCGCTTTATAAACCAGGTGACACCGTATATTACAAAGCAATTTTAAGAGATGACGACGATGCGCGCTATTCCATTCCGCAAGGAAATGCGACTGTAAAAGTTTATAACGGATACTATTATGAATACTCTACTACGCCCAACACTCCTATCTATGAAAATACATCCAGCTTCTCTGAGGAAGGAACAATAAATGGTCAATTTCAGATTCCAGCAGATGAAAAGGTTGGATACCACTCTTTAGTTGTAAACGTTCCTAATCAAAGTACTCCAAATAATTATTATGACGGTGAATATTCATCAAACAGCATTTCTTTTGACGTTGAGTATTTCAAAAAACCTGAATTCTCAATTGATGTAACCGTTCCCAAAACTGAAATTATAGCAGGAGATACATCTTCATTTACTGTCAAGGGGTCTTACTTCTCAGGACAGCCTCTTGCAGGCCAGTCAATTAAATACACAGTTTATGCATCAGATTTTTACGAATATGAATATCTTGCAGACCAGACATCCTTATCTCAATCTCTTGATGACAAATATAGGTACGGTTACTGGTATGGAAGCAATAAAGTGCTTGACGGTAAAACCACGCTTAATGAAAAAGGGGAAGCAGAAATTGACGTTAACACAAAACTTCCTTTTGCAAAAGGTAAGTCTCAGGTGTTTTCAATTGAGGCAACTATAGATGATTCTTCTCAAACGCCTTCATTTAGTAGAAAAAATCTTTTAGTGCATGCAGGTGAGTACGGAATCTACAGAAAAGATTATTCATATTCTTCTAAAATAAACGCTCCGCTTTCGCTTCCGGTTTCTCTTAGGAAATACCAATCGCGGGGAGATGTAAATGGAGTCAATTTAACCGCAAAAGTGCATAGAGAAAATTGGATAGAATATAAGGCTGACAACCAGAAGTATCCTTCATATAAAAAGGAGGAAGAAGATTTATCATCTCTTAGTGCAAAGACGGACACTCAAGGTAACGCAACATTTAGTTTTACTCCTACAAAAAAGGGGTCCTACACCATAAGTGTTCAGGGGAAAGACACTGCCGGAAATCTTATCTCTAAAGACTTTTACTATTATGTAAGCTCTGAAGATTATGGATACTACACGCAGGAACAAAATAATTATCTTACGTTAATTACTGATAAAAAGAAGTATTCCCCCTCTGACACTGTTAAGGTTAACATTTCTTCCTATGTACCAGACAGAGATGTTTTTCTTGCTCTAGAGCGCGGCAGGGTTGATAGGTTTCAGATTGTGCACTTAAAAGGCAAAAGCGGATCCGTAAACATACCTCTTATTAACACTGATATTCCAAACATGTACATAAAGGTATCTAGCTTTGATGACAACAGTTTAAATGATGGGTCATTAAACGTATCCGTTTCCTCTGAAAGCAAAAAACTAAATGTAACAGTTACGCCCAATACTAAAACTTACGGACCAGGTGAGACAGCAACAGTTAACATTCTTACCACAGATGTTGCTGGAAATCCTGTCTCTGCGGACCTTGCGTTTTGGGCAGTAGATAAGGCAATTTTTGAGTTATCCGATATTAGACTTGGAGATATTTTTGACACATTCTGGAAAGAAAGATATGACAACACAAGAGAGGCGCATTCGCTTGAAGGAATTTTAGCATTTCAAGGAGGAGGAGGTGGCTGTTTTGCAAAAGGAACAAAAGTTCTGATGGCTGACAATAAACTCAAAAACATTGAGGATGTAAAAGAAGGAGACTATGTCTTAACCAGGGAAAATGAAAAAAGTTCTAAGTTAGTAAAAGCAAAAGTACTCCAAACACATAAGGTGGATGAGAATGGATATATTACTGTAAATGGAAATCTAAAAGTAACTGCAAATCATTTTATCTATGTTAACAACAGCTGGAAAGAAGCAGGAAGCATACAGACTGGCGATACACTCACAAAAGCAGACGGGAAAAAAGTGCTAGTCTCCTCTGTTGAGTGGCAGGCAATAAAAGCTCCAGTCTACAATCTAACAGTTGAAAACTACCATACATATTTTGCTGACAACATGTATGTTCATAATGATAAAGGCATAGAAAGAAATGCATTTAAAGACACCGCATACTGGAATCCATCAGTTCATACAGATCAAAACGGACGCGCTCTAGTTAGCTTTAAACTTCCAGACAATCTTACTACATGGACCCTTGCAGCAGTTGCCTCAACCATAGACACAAGAGTAGGTCAAACTACTAATGAGATAACTGTTACAAAAGATGTTATTGTCAGAGCAATTACTCCCAATATCCTGCGCGTTGGAGACGGGGTTGTCTTATCCGCACTTGTTCAAAACTTTACTAATCAAGATTTGAGTTTTAATACTGAGTTAAAATTCGACTCTGGAACTGTGGAAAAAGCATCTCAGTCTAATGTAAAAATTAAATCCAATGAAACAAAACAGCTTTACTGGACAGTTAAACCTACTAAAGAAAATGATAAGGCAAAGCTCACATTCTCTGCTGTATCAACTGCTGACAGTTCAGCTGCTGACATTCTCACACAAGAAATTCCAGTCAAACTTTTTGGATTTGAAGAAAAACGTGCGGAAACTGGCGAGAATAATAAATCCTATGCGGTTAAACTTTCTCCGGACACAAATAAAGATAAATCTGCGGCAATTCTTTCTCTTTCCCCTACTATAATTGGAACTCTTCCTTCTGCCATGAATTACCTAGTGGACTATCCATACGGATGTGTAGAGCAAACAACGAGCAGATTTGTACCGGCAGTT
>CAZQIA010000030.1:0-9661 GCA_964593215.1 uncultured Gammaproteobacteria bacterium | reverse complement strand
CACCCACCCTTGATTCTAAACCGCTACTGAGTTTCCCAAAAGAACTCCCACTTTATGATCCACATAAAACCCCAATGTATTAGGGTCTTTTCCTACATTTTTCATCTTTATCTGGAAATTTGCATAGGAAGCAGGATCTGTTCCTGCGTTATAGATTTTTAACGACAAAAACCCGTCATGAACATAGGAACAGGTTGCACAAGGAAGTTCTTGAGGGGAAAACGCAACGAGAGTTCCACCGTGCTGAAAATTATCTTTGTAGTCTTGCGTATTCCATCCTTCCGGAATGTTTATTTGAAACAGGTACGTTTCATTTTCATAAAGCTTCCAGGATTCAACAACCGGGTCGGAGATCTCCTGTGCACCGGAAATTTCAGGAGTAGGACTTAAGGCAAAAGAAGAAAAAGTAGGGTTTGACTCATTAGGGTGATAATAAAATAGAAATCCCAAAATTCCCAAACCTATTAAAACAAATAACGTTGAGAGCCAAACAACTGCATTTTTCTCTTCCATGCAGAAAGTGTATTGTTTCTTTAATTTTTTTGCAAGCCTAGATTTATCACGCGTTTATTTTTCTCGTGCTTGTTTCTTACAATTATTCTGTTTTAAAATAAGAGATTGCATGAAAAAAGCAAAAAAAAAGTCGGCGTTTAAAAGAAAAAACCGTAAGAATAAAATAATTGCTACATCATGGAAACTTTATGGAATTACGCTTATTGTGTTTTTGTTTTTAGGGATATTTTTTTATAGACACTTTGTATCCTACCTGTTTGATTCGTCTTTAAACGGATCAGAAATAAAAGAAATTCACCAGCAAAGCATTCCGGAGGATGTACAAAAGGAACTAAATCAGCAGAAGCTAAAAAAAGAAATCTCTGACGGGATTAGAGTACCTATTCTTATGTATCACTATATAGAATATGCTGACCCGAATGATAAAACCAGGGCTTCACTCACAACCTCCCCATACACTCTTGAAATGCAAATAAAAACTCTCAAGGAAGACGGTTACACATTTCTTACCGCCGGTGAATTATCAGAGGTTCTAGACGGCAAGAAGTATCTTCCAGAAAACCCCATTGTTCTAACTTTTGATGACGGCTATAGGGACTTTTACACATATGCTTACCCAATTCTCAAGAAATATAATGCCAAAGCAACACAGTACGTTATATCAGGGTTCTTGGGAAATCCAAATCATTTACTAGTATCACAGCTCAAAGAAATTTCAACAGGAAATTTAATTGAGATAGGCGCGCACACAGTACACCACATATGGCTTAAAAATCAAAATGAAAAAACAGCTTTTAATGAAATCTATAAAAGTAAAACTGATCTTGAAAAAATTATAGGAAAACCAGTTGTTTCATTCGCGTATCCTTATGGAGCTTTTGACCTTTCAGCAATTGAGCAGACAAAGGAAGCAGGGTTTTTTACAGCAGTCTCAACTATTCCCGGAATTATGCAAAGACAGGAGCATAGATACTTTTTATATAGGTTGCGTCCTGGCGGAAGAACCGGAACGGAACTTTTAAACTGGCTTGAGAAAGCAAGGTTTCCCACGGATAACCTCTACAATGACTAAAAATCTTTGCTAATATCTGAAGATAGCTTTTTCAATTCATTCTCCGCAAGTGTAATGTTTTGATTGGAAAGGTAATGAAGAACCGAAGAAAGTCTTTTTTTGTATTTTATTTTATTTTTATCTGATCCTTTTGATGAATAAATAGTTTCATACATATCTCCTATCTGTATAATTACTGCTTCTAATTTTTCTTTGTCTTCTGAAGGTTTGCTTTTAATATTTGAAAGTTCTTCTTTAACTTGACTTACTTCAAGCATCAAATTTTTGTTTATACTTTTTTCCAGCACTAACTCTCTTGTAACTAGTCCAAATACCACAAACCCAAAAACAGTAGAAATCACCGTCCAACCAATTGAAAGCTTCATAAACATAGATAGTCTTTTAATGAATTTTATGGGGTGCTTGATAAAAAAGAGGAAAGCATTCTTATAATGATTTAATTCGAGAATTCTAGCAATTTTACTCAATTTCATGGAAATAAATTCTTCATCAGTGTAACACTTTTTTTCATACATAAAAAGACACATATTTGCAATTCTTGTGTTTAATTATGATTTTGGTTAAAATATAAACTCACTTACGTTTAAATGTAATAACTAAGAGAGGCACTTTTGAACAAAGTGAAAACGTGCTTTTTAAAAATCTTAGATTTTTAAGGGCTTGTGGCGGAATGGTATACGCGTACGCTTGAGGTGCGTATGTCGCAAGACGTGGAGGTTCAAGTCCTCTCAAGCCCACTTAATTTGCAAAGCAAATTAACGTTCAGGATTTCGTAAAATCAAATTTGACACAGTACGTTAAAAAGTAACAAGGCACATTTAACTAACAGGAAAGTGTGCTCTTTACTAATAGAAATTTTTAGGGCGGTTAGCTCAGCTGGTAGAGCGTCGCATTTACACTGCGAATGTCGCGAGTTCGATCCTTGCACCGCCCACAGAATCAGCTAAGATGTCTACGGCCAAGACATGATTTTGTCATTCTTGTTATCCTAAGTAGCACATGCCAAGATAGCCAAGGTGGTCAAGGCGCGTGTCTGAAGAACACGTTATCCGGGTTCAACTCCTGGTCTTGGCACTCCGGTCAACCCAGTTGACCTCAGTGCAAGCACACTGAACAAAAAAGTACATGCCCTATTTTGTATACATTGTTGAATGTAACGATACTTCTTTCTATACCGGAATAACAACCAATGTAGAAAGGAGAGTAAATGAGCATAATAAAAGTACACGTGGTGCAAAATATGTTAAGAGAAGACTCCCAGTTAAACTTGTTTATTTTGAGGAACAAGACTCAGTAGGAGATGCTTTAAAAAGAGAAAGAGAGATAAAGGGCTGGCCTAAAACTCGAAAAGTAATGTTAGTACATAGCGGTACTAATATTTTGTTAAAAAGTTAAGTTTTTTCGCGGCGGTAGTTCAGTGGTAGAACGTCTCGTTGCCAACGAGAAGGTCGCCAGTTCAATCCTGGTTCGCCGCTCATTTTCACACTAAAAACAAGCAAAATTAATCTGCTATAATTTAAAAATGTCTTTCTTCTATGTTCTTCTTACTATAGTAGGACTCTCAATATTTGAAATTATCACAAGTATTGATAATGCCATAATAAATGCCGAAGTTTTAGGAAACATGGGCAAACGTGCAAGGCGCTGGTTTCTCACTTGGGGAATCTTAAGCTCAGTATTTCTGGTAAGGGGTTTTCTGCCGTTTATTATTTTATACGCTGCTACTCCTAGCTTAGGGATTTGGGGCACATTTACTGCAGCATTTTCAAATAATAGAGAAGTAGCTCAAACCGTCCAGGAGTCCTCACATGTGCTCTTAATAGCAGGAGGAGTTTTTCTCATCTTTCTGTTTCTTCACTGGTTGTTTTTGGAACCTAAAAATTTTGGTCTAAGAGGTGAACGTTTTTTACAATCTCAAGGCGCATGGTTTTTTGCTGTAGTATCAATTTTATTAACCGCAATAGTTTGGTTTGCGTATTCAATGCATCACCCGCTCCTTCAATTCGGTGCGGTAGTTGGCTCAACTGCATTTTTTATTATTCATGGATTTAGAACATACGCAGAAGAACAAGAAAAAAAACTTTTTTCAAGTGGAATGTCAGATTTTGCAAAAATTGCATACCTTGAAATCCTTGATGCAAGTTTTTCTATAGATGGAATTATTGGAGCATTTGCATTTACTTTTGCTCTCCCCTTAATACTTGTTGGAAACGGTCTTGGCGCAATTATCCTAAGACAGTTGACCGTAGGAAATATAGAGAGAATAAAGCACTATAAATATCTAAAAAACGGAGCAATGTATTCAATTCTTGTTCTGGGAGTTGTTATGCTCCTTCACAGTTTTGGTGTTACCGTACCTGAATGGCTATCACCTATTGCAACTTTTGCAACGGTAGGATATTTTTTCCATAAATCAAGGATTAGTCTTAAAACAATAGATGAAACTCTTGAAGCTTAATTTTAAGGCTTATCTCCAAAGAGTTAAAACTACTCCAATTAATGCTAACCCTACTAGATAATACCCGGAATCAATTACGTAAAGCTTCCAAGGTTTTTTCTCCCATAAAACTTTTCCTAATTGAGTAGTAGCGATAAATCCCAGCCAAGTCCAAAAAGCGCCTTGCAATGCCATACTAATGGAGTCAGATTGAAATGCAATAAGTACATGAGCGTACACGTATGAAAGAACTAGTGCAGATATAAACATCATTCCGTAGGATCTTGCCATTTCAGAACCCTTCATGCCCTTCATTTCTTTTTCGCTCATACCTACCATTTTCCCCCATGCTTTTCCAAAAATTGGACCGTACCAGATATAACCTAGAATCATCATAACCACTCCTGAAATAAAAACTGCGGGGTAGTTAATGTTGTACATAAAATCACCTCCATTCTTTTTTCTGTCATATGAAAATTTAATAAGGAAAAAAGAATGATCCTGAGTCCCGAGGGACGAAGGTCAACCACTTTGAGCCTACCACCATTTTTTATATAAGTCAATTATCCTGTATAATATGTTTCAGCTGCCCGGGTGTTGAAATGGTAGACAAGCAGTGTTCAGAACGCTGTATCCGCAAGGGTGTGGGAGTTCGAGTCTCCCCCCGGGCACAGTTTGATTAAGTACGTATTAGTAATGATTTCTTGACAGAATAAGGGTCTTGTGTAAACATTATTGTAATGAAAAGACTTGTTCTTCTTACAAGTTATTTATTCCTTCTTCCTTTAGTTATTCTCTCTTTCTCCTTTTTTGCTCTTTTCTTTATTACAGAGCATAAAGATGCTAGCTCAATCGTATTAAAAGAATCAGGTTCTTTTGACGCTGTACAGGAACATCCTGTTACCTTGACGCACTTGATTGAAACACAAGAGGCTAGAGTGGGAGTTTTAGAGTCCTTTTTTAAACGGTATAATTCCCCACTCTTAGGATACTCCCAAAAAATTGTTGAGATTGCAGATCAGTATTCACTAGACTGGAGACTTATACCTGCCATAGCAATGCAGGAAAGCAACCTTTGTAAAAAAATTCCCAAAAACTCACATAATTGCTGGGGGTTTGGAATTTACAGCGGAAAGGTTACTAAATTTGATAACTACAACCAGGCAATTGAAGCTGTAACTAAGACTTTAGCACGCGACTATAAAGAAAAAAGAGGACTCACTGAACCTCATGAGATAGTTACCAGATACACCCCGGGGAACACTGGCTCTTGGGCAAACGGAGTAAACTTCTTCATGGATAAAATTCAATCCTCTTTATAAAAATTTAAAGTATCCATATAGTTTTTTTTATTAAAAATAATCTCTGATAATAGGTTATTATTTTATAACAGTACAATACTTGACAAGCCGATAGTTTTTTGATAGAATACACCCTAGATCCTGAGGTAGCCCAAAACTTCTTCAGGATTTTTTTGTGGGTTCAACCCACAATTCATGAGGCAACTAGCCTTGGTTATAGCACTTCTTCTTGCTATAACCTTATTCCCCACACACATATACGCTGACCAGATACGCTCTAGCTCAGCGGAACTAACACCCACGCAAGCGCCAGTAAAAAAGGCGGAAGATATTCGTGTGACTGCACTTGAGAGTATTTTTACCAAGTACAATTCGCCTCTGTTCCCTTATGCTAAAGCATATGTGGAATTTGCGGATAAATATGGGGTAGACTGGAAACTTCTTCCCTCAATTGCTGGCTTAGAGTCTTCATTCGGAAAACACCTTTTGCCTGGTTCCTATAACGGCTACGGATGGGGCGGAGGAACTATATATTTTAAGAGCTGGGAGAATGGTATAGAAACCATAAATAAGGCGCTAAAAGAGAACTACATGGTCAAATGGAAGGCAACAGATGTGTGGTCTATAGGACCTATTTATGCTGAATCCCCCACTTGGTCAGTGAGAGTAAATAAGTTTATGCAGGAAATTAACACTGAGTATGTCACTATGGACTCCCAATCCAACCTCAAACCAAGCCTGTAGGTGTGCCCGGGAGAGGACTTGAACCTCCACGCTTTTAACGGCACAAGGTCCTAAACCTTGCGTGTATACCATTTCACCACCCGGGCAAGCTTCACTATTATACACAAACTTTAGCTGTAAGTTAAAAGGATAACTTAAATTACTGAGGTTTTACAGAAGTTTTTCCAGCTCTTTTATTACTCACAATTAACCCATCTTTTCTTAGCTTCCTTGTTGCCGTATCTATAGTTGACCTATGTGTACCAAATTCCTCTGCAAGATTTACGTTTGTTGGAATACGGTCAGTGTAAACCCCATTACCTATCCTTTCCGCTATAACCTCAGCCACTCTTGTTGCTGTTATCTGTGACCTTGGTTTTCTCTGTACGCGAATTTCAAATACTTTTTCCCTGCCATTAATATCACAAACGTCTTGGCCTATGGTTCCTCTTGTAATCCCCAGTGCTTCTTCCGCTCTGTATATAAAACCTTCATATACTGCGTTATTTCCATTCTCTTTCTCGTAAACTGACACGGGTTTTATATCTAACCTTCGTGCAAGTTCTTGTACTGTAACATTTGAACCCACCCTAGCAAGACGCAAACGGTCTCCTAGCGTAAGAGTTGTTTTTTCTGTAACTCGCGTTCTATTCTCAACATTAGACATAGCGTGAATTATAGCACCTGGTAAGTAATTATTGAAATTTATTGAGACTTACAGGCAAAACGTGTATAATTAACGCTTATATTCAAAATACAACTGCTAAATTATTGTGTGTATTTTGAGTAATAGATGGCTTATGAGAGTTGCAAACTCGAGTAAGACGAATATATGCAAATTGTAAATACAAAAGCTGAAGACGGAACAATTACGCTTAAAATTACCATTCCCTGGAAAACTGTTGAAGAAGCACGCGCCAAAGTAATAAATGCTTTAGTAAAACAGATAACTGTTCCCGGGTTTAGAAAAGGAACGGCTCCTGAAAACATAGCAGAAAAACATCTTAAAAAAGAAATTGTTCAGGAAGAAGTTCTCAAAGACGTGTTGGGAAAAGCTTATAATGAAGCAGTAACCTCTGAAAAACTCACCCCTATAATTACCCCCAGAGTGCATGTAGAAACTTTTGAAGATGGCACAGATCTAGTTTTTAATGCAGAGCTATGTGAAGCTCCTGAGGTAACTTTAAAAAATTACAAGGAAGAAGTAAAAAATATTACCGCTAAAAGTAAAATAGTAGTTCCCGGAAAGGAAGAAGAGAAGCCTAATGTAGACAACATACTAAATGCGGTAGTTAAAAACGCTGAAGTAAAGATCCCAAAAGTTTTATACGAACAGGAGGCAAATAGACTTCTGTCACAAATGCTTGACGAATTAAAGCAATTAGGATTATCTTTAGAACAATACCTTGCTTCCCGAGGCAAAACCGCTGAAGACATAAGAGTAGAATATGAAGAAAAAGCTAAGAAGGATTTATCTCTGGAGTTTGTCTTAAGAAAAATAGCTGACACTGAAAACATTACGGTGGAAAAAGAGGACATAGACTTAGTGTTGAATGATATTAAGGATGAAGTGCAAAAGGCTCAGTTAGTGTCAAATCCATATCTTCTTGCAAGCATAATAAGACAGCAAAAAACACTTGACTTCCTCACAAAAATATAGGTATAGTATTGTACTTACTGCGATAGAGACTATCTCATAAGATTGATTTTTAGTTAAAAATAGGGTATAATCACGCTCAACATCCCTATGAGTAAAGCAGTGAAAAAACAACACCACGCTGTAGAAAAGTCTTTAGAAACAGCACATTCCGCTGGTAGTGTTTCCAATTCCCTAAGTGATGTAAATAAAGACGTTTTAAACTCACTCTGGAATGATTTACTGGGTGGGGGAGGAAAAAGCGTTTCTGAACAGGTTTTTGGCTCTTCGTCTTCTCATGGTGGAGAAATGAAGCCTGGACAGGAAGTTAGCCTTAAAAAGAAACAGGAAGAAGCCCAAGAGAAAAAAGCAGCAAAAACAGAAGGCCACATGGAATATTTCAGAGAAGTAAAATCTGCTGACGCAATCTCTGAGAACAGAAAAGATGCAGAGATAGACCAAAAGGTAGAGCAAATCCGAGTTGAAATCAAAAAAATAATGACAGTAAGCAAAGAACTTCAGACCACATTTAAAACTGTTTCTGTGGAACAAAAAGTTGTTAAAGCAGGCAAGTACCATGAAACCTTCTTTACGTTTGTACTTTCCCTTCTAAGATCAGCAAGAGTGAGAATGCAGGAGGGTGCATCATGGATGACAACAACAAAATCTAAAAAGCAGCAAAGACAATATCAGTCTATGGCTAAAAAACATGGAACTTCCTTTACTCTTAATAACGAAAGAACCGTTGCCACACAAACCGGATAATCCTTGCTACGCAAGTCTTGCAGTACTCGGCTTCGCCTCCGTTCCTAAGCCTTTTCTTTGAAAACTTTACAGTGCTCGTTTCACTGCTCTCCTAAGTTCCCCAATAAAGCCCTTCTTGACAATACTTTTTTTGTGGGTATATAATTATCCCAGATGAAAAATCTTTCAAATATTATTGTCATTATTACTTCCTAGCGGGAGGTTTTAATGACGTATACAAACCTCCTAATCGGGAGGTTTTTTTGTGTTTAAAACCTATGACTGAAATTTTACAAAATGCTTATTTTTCTTACGAAAATCCTAGACTTAAATGGGAGCTGGCATTTATGAAAACAGCTAAAATTTCTAAAGGCCATGCTGAAGACTGGGTAAACACAGGAGTAAATTCCGGTATGGTAGCCAACAACTCGTTAGATAGGAATAGATTTGCAAGAGACATGGGAAGAGTATTTTCCCTAGCGTTTATTCAAGAAACAGGTGGACAACTTCCTGTTGAAAATCTAGATTTTACATCACTCTCAAAAGAAACTCATACGCCCGTAGAAAGGTATAAAGCGGTTGCAGGAATAATGTTGCAAGTTGGAGTTTTACATTCTGTAAAAGAACGGGTGAAAAATCCTACGTTTGTCTAATTAGTTCATATATCCTTCCATAACTAGTGGAAGGTTTTTTGTTTATGAGAGAAATATTTATACGAGAAAAAATTGAACAAGTAGAAGCATGGAGACTATTAGAAGCAGATCTAACTCCTCAAGATGTGGCAATCTCGCAAAGACTCTTAATTCCCAAACCTCTTTTGTTTGGCACTCAAACACCTGAGCATTACGAAGGCTCAACCAAACGTTGGATGAGAGAAGTTCAAATGTCTCCTGAAGGCATGATTGAGTTACTGCGCAATCCGGCAATTGTGGTAGGCATTCATGAAGGAAGTAGTCATTTGCTATATATCTCTGATGGGCATAATAGAGTTAGGTATGGAGTACGAGCTGTTGTTCCCGCACTAGTGTTTTCTGAGGATCATGCGCTTGCAATAATAAATAGAGGGAACAAACAACCTTTGACTTCAGAAGCGTATAGAGATTTTATGCATGAAAGGGCAACAGATGCACTGCATGCTTTTTCAAAGTCTCTTCCTTCTGAAAAATACCCCAAAAGAATTGCGGGTATGGAAAGTTTAAGAGACTTGTGTAAAATTCCCGGTGTTAGACCTTATT
>CAZQIA010000029.1:0-9984 GCA_964593215.1 uncultured Gammaproteobacteria bacterium | reverse complement strand
GTCATCCAAGACAAATACTAAGCAAAGATCAGATAATTTCTCATGTTTGGAGCTATGAGTCTGACATTTTACCAAACACAGTGGAGGTTTACATTGGATATTTACGTACTAAAATAGATAAACCGTTTCCATTTAAAAAAATAATAAACACCGTGCGTGGTTTTGGGTATAAAATTGGATAATATGTTTTACTCCGCAAGAATTAAACTCACTGCCTGGTACCTTCTTATTATTATGTTTATAAGTTTTCTCTTCAGTCTTGCAATCTATACTGAAGCAAACAGGGAAATTATACGATTTGAACGATTCCAGCAGATTCGCATAGAGCAGGAAAATGAAGGCATAATGCTTCCATACGGTCCTGTTAGGTTTAGAGTTTTTGATCCGAGTGTTATCTCTCAGGCTCGTTCCCGCGTTATATTTACGCTTTTAGGAATAAACGGTGCAATTTTTATCGTTTCAGGATTTTTAGGATATTTTCTTGCAGGTAGAACGCTTAAACCAATTCAGGAAATAGTAGATGATCAAAAAAGGTTTATTGCAGATGCTTCACATGAGTTAAGAACTCCTTTAACTTCTCTGCAAACAGCAACCGAGGTTCACCTTAGAAATAAAAACCTTACCTTGCCGGAGGCAAAGAAATTGCTGTCCCAAAATCTTCAGGAGATTCAGTATTTGCAGGTTTTAACAAATGATTTTATGCAACTAACAGAGCACGAAGAGAAAAGCACTTTCGACCTTTTTGAGACTGTTTATCTATCTGAAGTTTTAAGTAGTGCTATTCAGAAAGTTGATTTTTTTGCAAAAAGTAAAAATACACAAATCTCCTTTAAAAAAGTTAAGGCTGAGTTAGAAGGAGACAAAAAAAGCCTCACTGAATTATTTGTAATAATACTTGATAATGCAGTAAAATATAGTCCTCGAAATTCAAAAGTTTCAGTAGCAATTTTAAACGAAGACAGTATGCGAAAGGTAGTTATAAAAGATAGAGGGGTGGGAATTAGCGATGAAGATATTCCGCACATATTTAACAGGTTTTATAGAGCAGAAAAATCTAGATCAAAAGATATTTTACCCGGATATGGATTAGGTCTTTCAATTGCTGAAAAAATAATAAACAGACATAGTGGTTCCATAGAAGTTGAAAGCGAGTTAAAAAAGGGAACTACATTCACAGTTATACTGCCCCACAAACAATCTAAATACATGTAGTATTTCTCAGTTAATTCAAAGGTACAGTTTTTAAACTTTACTATAACCGTATGAAGACAATACATAAAGTAAGAACAATTTTTTTTTCATCCAGAAAAAGAGCGGGGATTTCAGCTGTAGTAATTTTAATTATCATCTTACTCGTTTGGAGAAATTTTTCTTCATCTTCCCAGAAAGTTAGCTATCAAACTGAGAAAGTTCAGAGAGATACACTGGTTGTTTCACTTTCGGAATCCGGTTCTGTTTCTGTTGCAAATAGAATTCCGGTAACAACTCAGGTTAGCGGAACTGTTTCAGAGGTTTTTGTAAAAAGCGGTGAAGCAGTTGAAAAGGGGCAAAAAATTGCAACATTAACATTGGACGCGGCAGGTCAGCAGAAGGAGGCAGCTTCCTATGCTTCATATCTTTCTGCGCAGTCCAATCTTAACAAGGCAAACGCGGATATGTTCAGTACTCAGTCAAACATGTATTCTGCGTGGGATAAATACATTAATATTGCACAAAATTCCACATACCAAAACCCAGATGGATCTCCTAACATCTCAAACAGAGCCCTCCCTGAATTTACAACATCTCAAGACGATTGGATGGCAGCAGAGGCAAACTATAAAAATCAGCAAACCGTGGTTTCTCAGGCTCAAAGTTCACTCACAAGTGCATTTCTTTCTTACCAACAATCTTCTTCAGAAATAGATGCGCCGGTTTCCGGAGTATTATCTGATTTAACAATTGCTCCTGGAATGCAAATTGCAAATACGGGGAATTCCTCTTCCTCTTCGTCTAATACTTCCTCATCTACAAACGTTGCAAGCATTAAGGCAGAAGGAAACCCCATCGTGGTAGTTAATCTCTCTGAAACTGATGCAACAAAAATTACTTCCGGTCAGAAGGCTACAGTATCATTTGACGCGCTTCCAGAAATAACGTTTACAGGAAAAGTTTTAGGTGTAAACACAACAGGAAGCGTTTCAAGCGGTGTAACAACATATCCTGCTACTATTATGCTTGATTCAGGAAACGACAAGATTCTTCCAAACATGTCAGCTACGGCTTCAATTATTACTCATGTTAAGCCTAATGTACTGCTTGTTCCAAATGCAGCGGTTCAGACCACAAACGGAACTTCTTTGGTTAGAGTAATGAAAAACGGGAAGGTAACCTCAGTTCCGGTTGAAATAGGGCTTACTTCTGATACGCAAACAGAAATTACTTCAGGACTTTCTGAGGGGGATGAAGTAGTTGTTGCAACAATTGGCACAAGAACCGGCGCTTCATCCTCTACTTCTTCACCCTTCGGTGCTGTGAGAGGTTTTGGCGGAGGAACAGGAGGGGGGAATTTTATTAGAGTAGGGGCAGGTGGAGGAAGATAACAGTGAGAAAAACTTGTGCAATTTCAGTTTCCCATATTTCAAAAATCTATACTATTGGGGCAGTTGAGACAGTTGCTTTAGATGATGTATCTTTTGAAATTGACAAAGGAGAGTTTGTGGCTATTATGGGACCTTCCGGTTCAGGTAAGTCTACACTCATGCACATTCTGGGGGCGTTAGATGTTCCAACATCAGGAAAATATGTTTTAGATGGAGAGAATGTGGAATCATTGACGCAGGATCAATTAGCTAGTATCAGAAATAGGAAAATTGGATTTATTTTTCAAGCATTTAATCTTCTGCCGCGCATCACAGTTCTTCAAAACGTTATGCTTCCTATGAGGTATGGAAATGTAGAATTTTCACAACGAGTTAAAACTGCACAAAAATACCTAAGCATGGTAGGACTTGAGAATAGAATAAATCACACGTCAAACCAGATATCAGGAGGGCAACAGCAGCGCGTTGCCATAGCCCGCGCACTTGTTATGAATCCCAGTATGTTATTGGCGGATGAACCTACGGGAAACATAGCATCTACACAAGCTGAAGAAATTATGGCAATTTTCCAGGAGATAAATAGGCAAGGACATACTATTGTTATGATTACGCATGAACTTGACATAGCGTCTCATGCAAAAAGGATAATTACTATAAAAGATGGAAAAATAGTAGGAGATAGAAAAAACTCAAAGCAGATAATTGCAAAAGTAAAAGTGTAAGTATGCAGGAAATAAAGGAAACAATGTTTGAAAGCATCAGCTCTCTTTCGTTAAACAAATTAAGAACTAGCCTTGCAATCTTAGGAATAGTTATTGGAATTGGGAGTGTTATTGCTCTTATCTCGTTAGGTCAGGCTAGTTCGCAAGCAGTTCAGAATCAAATTCAGTCTTTGGGGTCAAATCTTCTTACGGTAATTCCCGGATCCCAGAATACCGGTTCTGTAAGAGGCGCTGCGGGAGGAGGTACGTCATTAACCCTTGAAGACGCTCAGTCTATTTTAACATCATCAAGTGTTACAACAATTGCAAACGTTTCTCCGCAGGTAACACGTAGGGAACAGGTAACAGCAGGTAATAACAATACAAACACCCAGATAATAGGAGCAACAGAATCATACCTTCCGGTAAACGCAGTTTCAGTTGACCAGGGAAGTTTTATTACAATCCAGGATGTAAACTCATCCTCCAGGGTCGCAGTTTTAGGTCCTCAAGTTGTGTCAGATCTTTTTCCTGACGGAGCAAGTCCCATAGGTAAAACTATTCGAATTAATAAATTAGCTTTTCGGGTGATTGGAATAACCGTATCTAAAGGAGGAACCGGGTTTGCAAATAGAGACGATATAGTAATTGTTCCAATTACAACAGCCCAAAAACAGCTGTTTGGGATTGACTATGTTAACAGTATTGCTCTGTCTGCAAAGTCTGCGGATGTAATGGTAGATGCTCAAAATCAAGTTGGGTATTTACTTTTAGCACGACATAAATTATCAGATGCATCTAAGGCAGATTTTAGTATATTTTCCCAATCTGATATTCTCAATGCTGCCTCTCAAACAACAGGTACCTTTACTGCACTTTTGTCAGGAGTTGCCGCAATTTCACTATTAGTAGGAGGGATTGGAATTATGAATATTATGCTTGTTACCGTTAACGAGAGAACCCGTGAGATAGGTTTAAGAAAAGCGTTAGGTGCTAAGAAAAATATCATTACCCTTCAGTTTCTTATAGAATCAGTTATTTTGACCTTTGTAGGCGGTGCAGTTGGAATATGTATGGGAATTATTTTCTCCTTTACGTACTCTTACTTTACTTCGTCCCCCTTTGTTATATCAGTTCAATCAATTGCTCTTGCGTTTATTGTTTCCGCAGCCATAGGTATTCTGTTTGGCTGGTATCCAGCAGGAAGAGCTGCAAATTTACAACCGATCGAAGCTTTAAGGTATGAGTAAAAAAATTAATTGACGATTTTAAAGAGGTTTTCCAGTTTTCCTCGGAAAACTGGATCTAGAATTTTCCTTCATTATATTTAAAGGACGAGAAAATTCAGGAGGAGGTGATTGAAATGAAAAAAAACAATATAGTTCTTATTCTGGTTATAGCAGCTGTGGTGGGCATTGCAGGATTTTTTGGTGGTATGCAGTATCAAAAATCTAAGTCTCCTGCAAACTCCTTCTTTGGAAATGGTGTGGGAGGGGGTGGTAACGGTCAGACAAGAAGATTTGGTAATGGAACGGGGGGACGTAACAGCGGTGCGGTTATTGGGGAAATATTATCTTCTGACGAAAACTCTATTACGGTAAAACTTATGGATGGGAGTTCAAAGATAGTAATAGTATCCTCAAGTACGTCCATAAACAAAGCGGCAGCTGCGTCTAAATCAGATCTAAAAACTGGTGAAAGAGTAGCTGTTTTTGGAAGTACAAACTCTGACGGTTCTGTTACGGCTCAGAATATACAACTTAATCCCATGATGAGATTTGGCGGAGGTACTCGACCCTCAGGACAGCCTGTTCAATAAATTTGGAACCTGTAAGGAGCCTGGTTTCTTTCAGGCTCTTTACATTCCAACCTGGTGTATAAATGTTAACCATAGTTTTCCCCAAAATCCCGCCTTTTTATACTTCTGGTACCACTCTTTTTCCCTTGCGTCATAAGACCCAGGCAAAGGAGGCTCAACCCAGCACGATACTATTACTACCTCCTTATTTGAATTTCTTTTAAAAATGATACTGACTTCATAATCTCCAAATTTTTTCTTTTTTTGAGACATTCCGTTTTTTACGTAATCTTCTCCTGAATTTGAATTGTATGTTTCCCACACCTCTTCCTGTTTTATTCCGCGCTCTTTCATGCGTTTTTGTGCATGATTTGTAAAAATAAGCTTTTTATAGGCTGCCATACTTATATTATATAGCATCTTTTGAGCCTCGTTGCAGGCTCTAGGTATTTGGAGTAAAATAGTATATCTATGAAAACTAGATTTAAAGAAGTATCTCCTCAAGTAAAGTTTCCGGAGTTAGAGGTAGAAATTACAAAATACTGGAAAGAAAACAAGATTTTTGAAAAATCCGTTGAATCCAGGCCTGAACACAAACGCTGGACATTTTTAGATGGCCCCCCCTTTGTAACAGGAGTTCCTCATTATGGATCACTTCTCTCAAGTCTTCCAAAGGACCTATTTGGCCGCTACTGGACTATGAAAGGGTATAGGGTGAGACGCGTGTGGGGATGGGATGGACATGGACTTCCCATAGAAAATAAAGTTGAGAATAAGCTTGATATTAAAAGAAAAAAAGACATTGAGGATATAGTGGGGGTCAGTAAGTTTATTGAAGAATGTAAAAAGTACGTAAACGATGTCTCAGCTGAATGGGAGTGGTACGTGGATAGAATAGGCCGTTGGGTAGACTTCAAAAATGCTTATAAAACATGGGAACTTTCATACATGGAGAGTGTTATGTGGGTTTTTAAACAGATGTATGAAAAAAAACATATTTATAAGGGATTACGTGTTACCTTGTATTGTCCCCACTGTGCAACCCCTATTTCTAATTTTGAGATAGCAATGGATAATTCTTATAAAGAATTGACGGATGCTGCTACTACTTATAAATACCAGCTTGAGGACGAAAAAAACACTTATATACTTGCATGGTCAACTACTCCGTGGAATAAAATCGTAACCCCAGCTTTGGCGGTTAATCCCTCTTTAACATATGTCAAAGTTTCCCAAAATGACGAAGTATATATACTTGCAGAAAGTACGGTAAAAATTCTCGGAGACGAAAAGTCCTATAAAATTTTAGAAAAATTTGAAGGGAAAGATTTGGTTGGAAAAAAGTTTGTTCCGCACTATGATTATTACAAAAAAAACATAAAAGAAGGAGATAGAGCTTTTGTGATTATTCCGGGAGCATTTGTTACCGCAGAGGAAGGAACTGGAGTTGTTACTATAGCTGCATATGGAGTAGAGGACTTAACCGCAATGAATGAGAACAATATCCATATAGAAATTCATGTTGATGAGGAGGGAACTATCATGCAGCATGTTCCAAAATTTGGGGGCATGTACTATCTCAAAGCAAACAAAGCCGTTAATGAGGATTTAGCTTCCCGAAATTTAATCTATAAAGATGAGGATATTCCTCACAACGTACCCGTATGCTGGAGGTGCAGTACGCGTTTATATTACGCACCTTTAGATGCATGGTTTGTTGACGTTCAAAACTTAAAAGAAAAACTTAAAAAGACAAATGAGAAGGTAAATTGGTTTCCGGAACACTTTAAAAACGGACGCTTTCTAAAAAGTCTAGAGAGCGCACCTGATTGGAATATTTCCAGAAATAGATACTGGGGAAGTCCAGTTCCCGTGTGGGAGTGTGAATGCGGAGAAAGATTTGTTCCAGGATCCATAAAAGAACTTGAAGAAGCGTGTGGGCAGAAAGTAGAGGATTTACATAAGCCATTTATAGATGAGATTGAGGTGACATGTAAAGTCTGCAGTAAGAAGGTAAAAAGAGTTTCGGAGGTTCTTGATTCCTGGATTGAAGCTGGGTCTGCATCATTTGCTGAGCGTCATTTTCCTTTTAATACCTCAGAAAAAATAGAAGATTTTTTCCCGCCTGATTTTATTGCAGAATACACGGGGCAGATTAGGGCATGGTTTTATGTACTGCATGTAATAGGAGCTGCGCTCTATGACACAGTGGCGTTTAAAAACGTTGTAGTGGAAGGGGTTATTTTAGGAACAGACGGCAGAAAAATGAGTAAGAACTATGGTAACTATCCTGATCCTAAATTGCTTTTAGAAACCTATGGAGGAGATGCTCTGCGTTTATATCTTATGGGAAGTCCTGTTATGCACGGTGAAGACATTCTTATTTCTGAGGAAAATTATAAAATACAGGTACGGGGAATGCTTTTGATTCTCTGGAATACCTATAATTTCTTTGTTTCTTATGCAAATGTAGATGGTTTTGAACCTAAGAAAGAAAGGATTGACTCATTAAATATTCTAGACAAGTGGATAAGATCTCTTCTTCACAATCTAATAAAAAATGTGACGCATGATCTTGATTCATACGATACAGTCTCTGCTATTTCTAAGCTGCAGGACTTTGTGAATGATTTCTCTACCTGGTATATAAGAAGAAGCAGGGATAGAGTTGGACCTGCTGCAGAGACTGAAGAGGATAAACAAGCATTTTACAACACCTGCTTTGAAGTTTTGACAAGTGTTAGTAGGCTTCTTGCACCAATAACTCCATTTATCTCTGAAGAAATCTATAAAAATTTAACAGGCGAAGAATCAGTTCATCTTGCCAGCTGGCCGGTGTTTGATGATGAACTTATAGATGCCAGCCTTGAATCTGAGATGAAAATCGGAATTGAATTGTCCTCAATAATTCACATGAGAAGAAAAACAAATAATATCTCGGTTAAGGTTCCGTTAAAGACACTTTCTTATCAATCTCCATCTGAGCTTTCCGAGGAAGTTTTAAGAGTTGTTCGAGGAGAAGTGAACGTTTATGAATTAAAGTTTGATAAAAAGTTTCATTTGGTTTCATCTGTAGGTTCCGATTCTGAAATAACTGATGTAAAAAATCAAGACTTGGAAGCTGGAGAGGCACGTGACATAATTAGGAGAATTCAGGCTGAAAGAAAAAGTATTGGAACTACACTTTCAGAAAAAGTTAACGTTATGCTTCCTTCCTGGCCTGAAAAATTTGAAGAAGAAATAAAAAGAAAAACGCTTATTCAGAATTTATCAAAAGGGGAATTTAAGGTCACAAAAATCTCACAAGAATGAACCATTCCTTACGCTCATTATCCTTTCACAGGATTGATTTTTTGCTACTTTTGCCTGCAGTAGCGCTTCTTATTATTAGTATCTTAACGCTCTACTCAATAGATGTTTTACTTTTTAGGCAGCAGCTTATCTTTTTTATCATAAGCGCAATGATGTATTTTGCGTTTCTTTCTGTAGATTATAGAATTTTTGGTTTTTTCAGTAAACAGCTTTATATAGGTATCCTTTTGTCTTTATTATTATTATTTTTTATAGGAATTGAAGCAAAAGGTGCGGTGAGGTGGATTGATATTTTTGGAATAAGAATACAATTCTCTGAGATTATTAAGCCTTTTTTTGTAATAGTGCTTGCAAAATTGCTTTCATCAGACGAATCGCATTCTCTTAAAACATTTTTTAAAGGATTACTCTTGCTTTTCCCGGTATTTTTCCTCATTTTAAGGCAACCTGATTTAGGAAATGCAATTATCTTTTTTGTCACAACTATGTGTATGTTTTTTGCATACGGGTTTCCGGTTCGTTATTTTTTATCTTTCTTTATTACTCTTATAATTCCAATGCCATTTTTTTATGGGCTTTTAAAAGAGTATCAGAGGGCAAGGCTTTTCTCATTTCTTAACGCTACTTCTGATCCGTTTGGGTCTTCCTATAATGCCATTCAAGCTCTTATTTCTATTGGAAGCGGTGGTTTTTTTGGAAAAGGTTTGGGACAGGCAACACAATCAGTGTTAAGATTTCTTCCAGAACGTCATACGGACTTTATATTTGCAACCATTTCTGAAAGTTTGGGTATGGTAGGCGGAATGCTTCTTGTTACCATTTTCTTTCTTTTACTTTTAAGAATATATAGAATAACTACAAATACAGTAGACTCTTTTTCTCACTTAGTGAGCGTGGGCATGTTTTTCCTCCTTCTAGTTCATACATTTTTTAACATAGGAATGAATTTAGGTATTCTTCCAATTGTAGGCATTACTCTCCCATTAGTTTCCTATGGTGGCAGTTCACTTCTTACAAACTTTATAATTTTGAGCATACTGTCTACAATAAGCTCAGAAAAGAAATCTGATTCAATTTTTGAGATACGCTAGATATAGACACTTGCGATGACAGGCATGAATTTGGTAAAATACCACAATACTATGGAATACGCAGTAATTCTAACCGGCGGCAAACAACTTAAAGTTTCTTCAGGTCTTAAGCTTCAGGTTGAAAATCTTGGGGTTGAGAGCGGAGAGTACAGTTTTGACAAGGTTCTTTTACATGTTTCTGAAGGAGATGTTTTTATAGGAAAGCCGTATATTGAAGGAATGACAGTTAAGGCAAAAATTTTAGGATCAGCAAAGGGTGATAAAGTTAGAGTTTCTAAGTTTAAGGGTAAATCTAGATACAGAAAAACAATTGGATTTAGAAAAAAACTTACAATGGTTGAAGTTATTTCCTTTGATAAAGCTTCTAAGTCTGCTCCTAAGAAGTCAAGTAAAGAAGTCTAATAGACAAGGATAAATTCTTACAGAAAGAGTAATTTTTTAATACAGTTTGATGTACTTGACATTTGTGAAAAGTTTCAGTAATATAAGTCAAGTTTTCA
>CAZQIA010000028.1:0-10018 GCA_964593215.1 uncultured Gammaproteobacteria bacterium | reverse complement strand
TATCAGCAAGAGTAAAGGCAATATCTCTTGCATCTGTTGTAGTGATGGTGTTGCCTGCGTCATACGCAAGTTGAAGAGTAGTGTTGTTTGCGTTTGCAGGACACTGAACAATTTCAGTAGTTGAGTTGTCGCGACACAATGAAGTAGCAGCTACAGGGGGACTAGGAAGGACTCCTAGTTGAACAGTATCATTTAAGATAATTACGCCAGTTCCTGCGGCGTTTAAAGTTAAGTCTTGGTTAGATCCAGTTGTAATGTCTGTTGCAGCCCCTGAAAAAACAAGACCGGTTGAGCCAATTGTTTTGTTATCTAAAGTTTGCGCTTCACTTGCAAAAACAAAGGTATCATTTCCTGAAAGAGCAGGGATGGTAGCGGTTCTGTTGGCAGCAGGTGCCGTAGAAGAGATAGTTGTGGTATTGGTAGTTCCTAGGACTATTTGATTTGTGGCGTTGGTAAGTGCAAGATCTGTTCCTGTAATTGTTGATCCTACATGCAGCGCTCCTCCAATTCCAGTGCCGCCTGTAACTATTAAAGCTCCGGTTCCAGTGGAAGTTGACGCAGTGGCGTTTGTTGTTGTGATAACACCGGAGGAATTTACCGTAAATTGATTTGTAGTTCCCACTGCAAAAGAGTCAGTGTTTGTAGCAAGTGATACCGTTGAAGTTCCGTTGTTTCTTGTAAAGAATCCTACAGTACCAGAGAGATTTGTAGTGGTAATGTTTCCGGAGCAGGTTAAATTTCCGGTTGCGTCATCAACTGTACAACCAGTTGAACCTGATCCTCCCGCAAGACTTACATCTCCATCAGACGCAACAAGCAGCGCTTGGGCTGCTGTTGAGTTGTTTGTTATTGTGAACTGCGAGTTGTCCACGTTAATGAGATACTGATCCTGACCAACGTCCGTATCTATGAAGTAGATTTTAGGAGATGCGTTTGCGATTGTAATGTCTCCCCCGGAAGTAGTTGAGCCTGTGAGGTATAAATCTCTATATTTCAGTGTGGGAGATCCAAGATCAAAAACTCCATCCTGGCTTGGTCCTATGCTACCCGCAACTTCAAGCTTAAATCTGTTTGAGTCTGCGTCCAGATCTGAAGGCGCAACACCTATGCCTACGTTATCCTGAAAGATAGCATCATTGCTTCCATTGCTTGTGATTCTAAAATTGCTCCATGCGGGAATTCCGCTTGAAACCTGTAGAACTTGACCATCTTGAGATCCAATAGGAAGATTCATGAGTGTGTTTGAAGCTGAAGCGTAGAGGATATCTCCTGTTGCATATGTTGTAAGCCCGGTTCCTCCAACTCCCGGCGTTACAATTCCTGTTTTAATTGCAGTTCCTGAAACGTTTCCCCCATCTGTTATTGTGAGCGTATTGTCTACTGCATTGTCTTTGATACAAGAAGCACAATCTCCTCTTGCAACAACAGTTTCCAGAGTTGAAATGTCATTTATTGTGAGTCCATCAATTGAGATATCTGTTCCTGCTTGAAGTTCAACATCTCCTGTTTGACCCTGAACAGAGCTTACAGTATCGCTAAAATCTACAGAAATTGTAGGAATTTGTGAAGCTTCATCAGAGATGATAATATGGTCCCCAGCCTTAACACCGTAGATGATATTAGGAGCTGTTAAATTTCCCTTAAACACTCCTGTTCCTCCTACAGCAAGATTTTTGTCAATATTTACATTTTGTTTAAATTGAACCGGAAGAGAGAAGATGACGTTTCCCGCAAGCTTTATTTTGCTTGTTTGTGCAGCCAAGACTGATTGTGTATTTTTCTTTGCAGCCGTTAGGTTTTGCTCAAGTTTCCCATACATGAATTTGATTCTTGATTGTTGGGTAAATACTGCCAATCCTAAAAAGCACAAGGTAAGAGTTGCGGCAAAGAGTTTTTTCTTAGGTGGTATTTTGAGGCTTAATGTAAGAGATTGTTGAATTTGAGAAATGAGATATTCTTTTATTAATGCATCAGTATAGAATTCATTATCAATCCAATTTTTAACTTTTGTATAAACATTTTGGTTCAAAGAAGTTTCTTCGTTTTGAGAGTTTATATCTAAGTTGGCCTTAGAAGAATTGTGAACCCCCTTTTTGTAGGAGAGAAGAACGTTTGCAAAGTTATCAAGCTGTTCTTCAGAATAATATGAGTCTCTTTCTGTTTCTATTGCTGGCTTAAAGATATTTTTCTCATTAAACGCAAAAAGTTCCTTAGTGGATATTCCTAACTTTTCTGCCGCTTCTTCAAGGCTGAATAATTTCATGGATAATACTATCTTAGGAGGTAGTAAAAATGAGCGTAGTTTGTGGGATATAGGAGGGCTTGTCTCGACCTGAGTAGACCTAGCCTCAATTTACAGAATTTAAATCTTCTAGTATTTGGTCTACTGTTAGATCCATGTCTTCCAGATCTTGAGAAGTTACGTATTTTCTGAAAAATACTCTGTCTTTTGAAGTGCGCGGAAAGAAGAGATCTCTTTTTACCCCAACAAATCCAAGTCTTGTTACTAGTCTTGAGAGTGGAGTAGTAAGCTCTATTTTCTCATCAGCTAAAGCTACGTAGTCAATCTCTTTAACATCTGGTTTTGTCATCTCCATAAGGCGTTCTATGAATTGATCAGATTCACTGTACAGTTCGGGTTTGCTTATTTTGTATTCTGTGTCGTGAAGATTAAAAACGATTGTTCCGTCAGCTTTTTGGTTTACCTCAATAACTTTTTCAGTTGCAACTGGGGGATAGTAGCTTGCGTGGTGTGACATGCTAGCTGGGTGTTTACCGGTCAACATAAATCGTTTTGGGTAGAAAAGAGCAAGTGATAAAAGGGTCCCGGCAAGTAAAATGATCAAATTAGCAAGACTTGAGTTAGATGAGGTGACTGCGTTAAAAGTGCCAATTCCTCCGAGTGTTGTTGCAATTGTTTCCTTAACATCACCCTTTATTTTTCCATTACTGTCAAAGACAAGGTTATTGCCAGCGTTGTTTGTATTTTGAGAGACGTAGCTTGCAAGAGTAGAGATGTCTTGTGTAGCTACATTTGCACTGACTTCAGGAACGGGTGCGGTTTCTTGATATGCGTCCTGAGTTTGACCATGCAAGGAGTCACTGCTTCTAAGAGATTTAGAAGTTATAACATTTTGCTGGTTTTCTTCAGGAGAAAGGTTTCCGTTTGAGGAGCTCTGCTTAGTAATTTGCGCCCCTAAAACTTTTTGTTTTTCTTCCGCGCTGGACTGTTGAGAGAGTGCTTTACTGCTTGGGATAGAAGCCAAAAAAATCAGAATAAACAATAGGGTTCCTAAAGAAAGACCTGCTGGAATAGCAATGTTTCTGGAAGAGAGTAGATTAATATATTTTTGATAATCATTTCTGACAGGAAACGCTAATGAGGTTTTTTCAGAAATCGCCTGAGAAGGCTTTGTTTCTGTATTTGCTTCAATTTGCTTTGGATTTATTTTATCTGACTCTACTAACTGGGTAATTTTTAAGAAAAAATCTACCTGTTGAGAAGAGTAGAAGTCCTCGTTGTTAAGTGTGAGAATTGGAGTGAGGATCTTTCCGTTTTTCCATGATTCAAGCGTGTCAATTGAAACTGCCAGTTTTTCGGCAGCTTGTGTTTTAGTAAGCAAAGTTTCGTTATTGTTTGCGGCAGATTGCATCAGTCTTGTTAATAAATGCTTTAGTCAGAATTCTTTAGGAAAATTTTTACTCAACAAAAATAATTTTCTGACCCTCTTTTACTTTAAAGTGTATTATTCAGGCTAGTCAATACCTATTATAGCAATGATAAAAATATAGCATGTGAATTTACATTGAATTGATAGAATAAATCTATAAAATGAATCCTAGAAAGGTACGTATGTTAAAAAAAGTGTTTATAAATAAGTAAAAATTACAATTCAGACTGTGAGCAAAATGAGAATTAAAGTATTTTTTTAAATTTTTGCTTCTTGTTCTGCGTTTTTCATAGAGGATATATTTGATTTAGCTTCAATAATTTAGTTTATATTTTTTTGTCTGTCAAAAAAATCTTGATTTACAAAATAAAAAATATAGAGCAAACGGTATATAGAAAAACCTTTAAAATGTAAATTATTATTACACTTAAAAACAGACTTATATATTTATATTGACTAAAAAAATAGAACAAATATTTTTTGTTGAAAATTTTGATTTTCTTTTTAAATAAAGATGTTTTTTTGAAAAATTTTTAAAATGGAGCAGTCTTGGTTTTGGGAGTTGATTTTTGTTCCTCTATAAATAAAGATTCGATTCCTAAAAATATGTGAACTTCATCTTTCTTTACCTTCATAACAGCCTGTTCAAATGGAATCTCTTTCACTTTTTTGTGTTTTTGGTAAAGGTCAACTTGTTTATGAATAATAGATATGAAGTTTGCGTGTGTGTGGTAGATATCAAACGGCCCCATTTCGTTGTAAGAGCTTATTCTGTCAACTTTGTCATCAAATAGAATATTTTCAGTGTCTCTAACCTTTACGTGTATGGGAGTATTAGCCATAGTTTAAGTTTATTGTGAAGGTGCTGCTTGCTGCGGCTGATTCTGAGCTTGAGGAGTGGTGGGTACCGTGGAGGAAGCAGGTTGTGGCGTAGGAAGGTTTTCAGTTTGGGGTGATGCTTGCTGACCAGCTGCTGCCGGGACGCTTTGCTCCGGAGTTTTTTTTGCTTTTTGAAGTTTATCTTCAACATCTTTTAATGTTCCAATATATAAAAAGTCTTCAGGTGTTAGAGAGTCATACTCCCCATCTAGAATTGCACGTACATCTTTTATGGTGTCAGAAACCTTAACATATGTTCCTTTTTTCTCTGTTTGAGTCTCAACAACGGTAAAATTCTGGGTCATATAATTTTTTAGAAACTTTGAACGTTTATAAACTACCTGATCGTCAGCAGAAAGTTCAGACTCTCCAATAAGAGATACGATTCTATCAAGCGCAACGGATTTTTTAAGAAGCGTTTGTGCATCAAGTGCAGTTTGGTAATGCTCTTCGCCGACTATGTCAGGATTGAGAGCAGATGAGTTAGAGGCTAGAATGTCAATAGCAGGGTAGCGTCCCTCCTGGTAAACAGCACGTGAGAGAATAAGGCCTGAGTCTAGATATGGAAAGATTGCCTGTACGCCGCTATCGGTTAAGTCATCTGCGGGGACGTAAATAGCTTCAAAAGTGGTAATTGAGTTTTTTTCACTAGACACCAAACGTTCATGAAATGAGCCCATTTCTGAGGCTAGAGTTGCCTGATATCCGCCTTCTGAAGGGATGGTATTCATAAGCGTTGCGAGTTCATATCCGGATTGTGCAAAACGGAAGATATTGTCTATAAAAAACAGCACATCTTTTCCAAGAACATCCCTATAATATTCTGCTAAAGTAACACCTGTAAACGCGGTTCTAAACCTCACCGCGGGGTTTTCTCCCATGCTTCCATAGATTAGGCTTACTCCCTGCATAACTTTGCTTTCCTGAAGAGTAGCATAAAGTTCTTCTCCTTCACGTGTTCGTTCTCCCACACCGGTAAAGACAGACACGTTTTTTTCAGGGGCAAGAATAACCAGATTATGAATAATTTCTGAAATAATAACCGTTTTTCCAACCCCTGCACCTCCAAATAAGCCTACTTTTCCACCTCGTATGATGGGAGTAAAAAAGTCTACAACCTTAATTCCAGTCTCAAGAATTTCCTTTGGAATCTGTACATTTGCGTATGTGATATCTTGAGAGATAATGGGTCTGTATTCCTTTGTGGTAATGTTTCCCTGATTGTCTTGTGCAACTCCTAATGTGTTAATAACCCTGCCCAAAAGTTCTTTACCAACCGGAATTTTAATTGGCTGGCCGGAGGAGATCACAACAGACCCGTGATGTAATTTTACTGCGTGCGTTATAGCAAGACAGAAGAATGAATTTGGAGAAGAAGATGTGTAAACTTCCATTCTAATGAACGGGTCTTCCTGATAATACAGCACGTCATGAATTCGGGGTTTATCGCCCAAAAATTCTACTTCAATAATTTGTCCTTTAATACTGATTACTTTTCCTGAAACCATAGAATAGGGGAGAGATTATCCCTCCCAAAGAGCAAGTCCGGATATAGTCTCAAGCTGTTTTTTGTTTTTAAGCTGTGTTTTAAGTCTGTTTTTCATCCTATCAAACACTTTAGATTCTTTATCTATTTCAACTAACGCTGCCTCCATCGCATTCACGCGTGAAGCGTGTCTTGCAAGTTGATTTTCAAGAAGCGTTTGTGTGAAAAGATTTGCCATGATTTGTGTTTCAAAAAAACTAAAGATTTTCTCAAGTGTAGGCTCAAAAATAAATCGGTCTTCTCTAGGGACAGTTTGAGGGACTTCTGTTTCAAAAATATCCTCTCCTGTAATGCTGCTTGCAATAGAGGTTTGTGTTACTACGTTTCCAAATTTTCCATAATAAATGTAGACTTTTTCATATTTTAAAAACTTTTCCATGAGTTCTTTAACATGTGTAACATCTATATCCGTGTCAGGTATCTCAAAAAAGTCAAATGGGCGTTTTTCTCCTCCACCTTCATACATTTCGCGTCCAGCTCGTCCTACAATGAGTATGTCAGCGGAAGCATATTCAGGTTTTTTAATATCTTGTGCAAAAAGTTTATAGGTTTTTTGAGTTACCGCCCCGTACAGTTTTCCATTGGCTGAAAGGTAGACTAGAAGGGTACCGCCAGATTTATGAAGTGCTTTTAGAAGTGATTTTTCGTTTTCTTTGCGTTTTCTTAACAGTTCTTTTATTTCCCGTTCATATGAAGTTTTTAGATCTACATAAACATCAGAAAGTTCTTCTAAAAAACTTCTGGTTTTAAGAACAGAATCCTTAATTTTTTGCATTCTAACAACCGCAATCTGTTCAAAGCTTTCCGCAAGACTTTTTAAACTATTAAGTGCTTCTAAATGTTCAGATATAACTTTTCTTTGTGCCATACTTATTTTGCAAAGGCTAACAGTGCGTCTTTATTCTTTTTGATACTTGCATGAAATCCTGCCAGATCATGTGTGTTAGTAATATCATACAGCATTTTTTGAGTCGCCCTGTTATAGTAAGAGTCTATAAGACCGTGCTTAACTTTCTCAAGCACTTCTTTGGTTTCAATCATATCCTGAATAATAAGAGACGCCATAACTAGTTGAATAGGTTTAGGCACCGTGAGTTGATACGGTTGATTAAAAAATTTATAGATAATTTCTCCTATACGCAGCTTCTTTTTAACGTCAGCAGACAATTCTTGACCAAAGTGAGATATACTTTGGAGTTTTTCGTACGAAGATATAAACGCTGTTAAGTCTTTGTTTATTTCTCGGGATAATTTATCCAGAGTCTGGCGTCCTACGCGCGTAACAGACAACGGGACGTTAATAGCAGGGCGCATTCCTTGGTAATAAATATCTGCATCAAGGTATAAATGGCCGTCTGTAATACCCATGACGTTAGTGGATACATATCCCGTGAAGTCTCCTTCAACAATTTCAATAACAGGAAGACATGTTATAGAAACTTCTCCTACAGTAGGGTGCTTAAAGTTGCCCGCCCGTTCTAGTAATTTTGAGTGGGTGTAGAAAATATCTCCAGGATATGAGTCACGTCCGGGGAATCGTTTAGCAAGAAGTGAAATTTCTCTGTAAAATTTTGCATGAGTTGAAAGGTCATCCAGAATAAGTAATGTATTAATTCCTAAATCCCTGAAGTGCTCAGCAATAGTCATGCCCGCATAAGGAGTTTGGTAGATAAGACTAGTTGAGTCATTAGAAGAGGTTGCAACAATAATAACTTTGTTCATAATTTTTTCCTTCTCAAAAAACTCCTGCATTTTTTTAATATCACTTTTTCTCTTAGCGATTCCCGCGTATATTGCGACAACTCCTTCTGAGACCTGCTTTTTTATTGTCGTCATAAGAAGAGAAGTTTTTCCTGTTTTTCTGTCTCCTATTACAAGTTCTCTTTGTCCGCGTCCCAGCGGGAGGAGGAGGTCAACAAGTGAAACTCCTGTTAAAAGCTGAGTTGTTATTTTTTTTCTTCCTGAGATTCCAATGGGATTTGCGTCTAATTGTCTTGTCTGTTTAGGCGGGGTAAAGGCTACAGATGGATCTAAAGGCTCTCCGAGGGGATTAATTACATGCCCTAGAAGTTCTTTTCCTACAGGTATTCCTAAAAGCTGATCTGTTCTTGTAACTTTTGTGCCTACAAGAATGGGATCATGAGAAAACACGCGCGCCTCAACTTTTCCGCGGTTTATTGCAAAAACCTCTCCTTTGGCTCCATTCTCAAACACAATTACCTCGCGTGTTTTTACTTTAGGAAGACCGTCAATAAAGACAATGGGGTGGTTTACCTGATACACAACTCCGTATTCGCCAATTTTTTGAAGGTGTTGATTATATGTTGTATCCATTATGACGGTTTTTGTACCTGAGCTTTTTGAGATAACGTTTCTTGAAGAATTTTTGTAAATAAAGGTTTAATAGAGTAGTCCAAAAATTTCCCTTTGTACGCAATAGCAGCCCCTCCAATTAGCCCGGGTTCATAAATAAGGTCAAACAGAACCTGTTTCTGCGTATTGAGCTGAAACCACTCAGAAAGCATAGTAAGAGTTTTTTCTTTAGGCTCAATTGCGATAATCATTGAAAGAACAGGAAGAGAAGATATGTAATCCTGCATTTTAGACAAGAAGGTTTTAAGGTCAGTGTTGGATGCTGTGTTAATTTTTTTTTGGTGCAAAACCGTAAGAAGTCTATCTTTTTTTTGCAGGCCTAGGTGTTCTGTAAGAGAGTTTTCCAGATTAAAATCAGTCTTAAATATTTCTGAGCATATTTCAGCAAGACGGGCTGAGAAATCCTGTGCCTGTGTTTGGGTCTTACAGAATAGCGAGAAGTCTATGTCTTCCATTTAGTCAAACACTCCTTCCTTTTTTGCCTTTTCTAAAGAATCAGCAATTAATGTATGGTGATCCTCCATAGAAATAGTTTTATTAAAAACTGCTTGAGATACTTTCTGTACGATCTGAGAGATGGAGGCATCAGCTTGTTTCATTCTGGAATTTTTATATTCCTCTATGTCTTTTTCTAATTTTGGAAGCAGATTTTCATGAAAATCTTTTATTTGTTTTTTTAAGTCTTCCTGCATTTCTTTTGAAACTTTTTCAAAATCTGCTATAGACTGTCCTGAAATCTGTGATAGAGTGGTGTGATAACTTTGTGCGAAAGTCTTGGAGGTATTTAGTGTTTCCTGTTTTATGTCCTCCATCATTTTTTTAAGTGCTTGGTTAACTTCCTGAGTGGAGTTTTTGTTAACATACTCAGCACCTTCTATGATTTGATCTGCTTCTGAGGTTGCATCTTCCAGAATTTTTCTCTCGCGAGACAACGCATCATCTACCACCTGATGAAAAGTAGTATCAACTTTGGTTTCTCTTCTTTCAAGATCTTTCTCTTTTTTTCTGAGTCTCCAAATATAAAACGCAACAAAAATGAATATTTCCAGGTTAGCTACAGCAGAGATAACCTGAAAGAGCAGGGTATTCATAATTCTATTTTCAGGGAAAACAGCTCAACTTGCAAGTCTGAGATGCGGTATTTTCAGATAAGAAGGAAGTTTAGGTTTGTTTCTAAAGACGCAATATGAGAAACGCTACAACAAGTCCAGCAAGGACGATAAGTCCAACTATGGTTACATTAAAGATGATTCCTAGATGGATAATTTTGCTTGCCGCAGGGTTTCTTCCTAATGCTTCAACTCCTTTTGCTGCAGTTCTTCCAAAAGTCATAAACGCTAAAACAAATGATGCAATGATTACAGCCGCGGCAGCAAGGTACTTATAAATAGGAGTAGGAGAATCTTTTGTGGGGAGAAGTGCTATCTTAAAAATATCGGATAGTGTTCCTAGTATGGTGGGTTTTGAATTAAAGTAGTGCAGGTTTAAGTCAATTGCAATTTTATCTACCTGTTTTTTATTTGAGTTACTGTAGTCCTCAAGTGCTGTT
>CAZQIA010000027.1:2700-10025 GCA_964593215.1 uncultured Gammaproteobacteria bacterium | reverse complement strand
TTTCATAAGTACACCCTTCTTATCAGGTCTTACTGTTAAATTAAGGCCTATATCCTCCGGCTTCATTTTTTTAGCCTGTTTAAAAGAATCGGGAGAATTTGTAGACGTGTCAGAATTTTTAGGAAAAAGAACGAATGCCCCGCCAACCAAGAGACCGAGAACAACTACCACAACTGCTCCTAGAATTACTGGTTTTGTTAATTTCATATTAAAAGGATGACATAAAAGATTGCACCCTGTCAAGAGTTAGGCAAGTTTTTCTTGAAGAAAGGAATTAATTTTAGATATTTCAACGCGGGACTGCTGTGCTGTATCTCTATCTCTTATAGTTACCGTATTGTCTTCCAGTGTCTGAAAGTCAACTGTTATACAGTAAGGGGTTCCAACCTCATCTTGAGATAAGTATCTCTTACCTATGTTTCCGCGTGCGTCAAATGACACAAAACCGGAAACATGCTCCTTTACGTCAGCGTAAATCTCCTGAGCTTTCTGAACCAATTCTTCTTTATTTGAAAGAAGGGGAAAAACCGCTGCTTTTACCGGAGCAAGTCTAGGCGCAATTTTTAAGACTATCCTTGAATCATCTTCTGAGTACGCGTCACACAAGACCATTAAAAAAAGTCTATCTACACCAACTGCCGGTTCTATAACATGAGGAAGCACTTTTACACCATTCTGTGAATCAACCATACGAAGTTCTTTTCCCGAAAATTTTTCATGCTGGGACAAATCATAGTCAGTTCTATAGGCTAGTCCCCACAATTCTTTAAACCCAAACGGATACTTATATTCAAGATCTTCAGTTCTTTTACTATAGAAAGAGCGCTCTTCATCCGTGTGAGTTCTCCACCTCAAGTTCTCAGATCTTACAGAAAGTTTTTTCTCAACAAAGTTCTGAAGCTGCGCTTTCCAATCTTCATAGAGATTTTGCCAATCATTTTTCTCAGGGTCAAAAAAATATTCTATTTCAGCCTGCTCGAACACAAGTGTTCTAAAAACTGAGTTTCCGGGTGTAATTTCATTTCTGAAACTTTTTCCCACCTGAGCAACCCCAAAAGGAAGTTTAACACGCGTAGAATCCAAAATATTTTTAAACGCAACAAACATTCCCTGTGCAGTTTCCCCTCTTAGGTATGCAAGAGATTGATCACCCTCCACGATTCCCATATGGACTGGAAATAAAAGATTAAATTTTCTTACATCCGTCCAGTCAGATTTGCCGCACTTGGGACACTTAACTTTGTTATCAATAATTATCTTTGTCAGCTCTTCAGTTGAAAGTCCTTCCACTTTTTGATCAAGAGCATCTTCTATCAGATGGTCAGCGCGCATTCTTGCTTTGCAGTTTTTACAATCAACTAATGCATCTGAAAATCCACCTACGTGACCCGAAGCCTTCCAAATCTCCTGATGTGAAATGAGACTTGCCTCAATTCCAACCATATCATCTCTTTTGTGTACAAATGTATCCCACCAAAGATTTCTGATATTGCGCATAAGCTCTACTCCCATAGGACCGTAGTCGTATGTGTTTGCAAGTCCACCATAGAGGTCTGACCCAGGATAAATAAAACCGCGCCTTTTAGAAAGCGCAACAACTTTTTCAAATATATTTTCCATTTTACGAGTTTAAGTATACCAAAATAGGCTCGCATGACACAATCATGAGTTCATGTTGACAAATACCCATACATTGCCTATGATGAATATGTGAAGAACTCTTCGGATCCCACATTTATACTTATCATGGGCTTTATATATCTAGTAGTTATTTTGTTTTATATTGTGGTAAATTGGAAGATTTTCACCAAAGCCGGAAAACCGGGATGGGCTTGCATAGTTCCTATCTATAACATTGTTGTTCTCTTACAAATCATACAAAGGCCTGTTTGGTGGATTTTACTATTCTTTATTCCGTTTGTTAATCTCATAATATCAGTTGTTATGGCAATTGACCTAGCTAAGGCATTTGGTAAAAGTGAGGTTTTTGGAATTGTAGGCCTATTTTTATTTCCTATCGTAGGCTACCCTATGCTTGCGTTTGGATCCAGCAAGTATGTTAACTCAGAAAAATCTCCCACACCTACTCCTCCAGCTACACCTGCTACACCTATACAAACCCCGCCTCCAGCTACCCCCACAGCATAACTTTCTACTTGACGTAGTACTTCTTTTGTTTTACCGTATATATAAGTGTAAGAATTTATACGCGTATGCGATTTCTTTCTGCAGTTTTTTTTATCTTTGCGCTGCCCATTCTTGTTTTTCTTGGTACATGTCTTTATGGAGGTATAAATAGTGTCTCCATAAAGAATAACTTACTTACCTCAAACGCTTATACAATCATTTCTGACAAGCTAAGTCAGCAGCTGGATTCCGCGTCACAAGACAGTTCTGATGCTACTATTAACGCTATAATTACAGCAGCCAAAAACAGAATTACCCCCTCCTATCTTCAGCAAAAAACCGAAAAGGCGATTGATGATTCCACTCTTTGGATTGAAGGAAAAACTACAAACCCACCAGTTCTTTCTTTTTCGGAGATAAAAGACGATATAAACGCACAAAATCCTGAAATTTTACCTTCACTTTTAAAAACCATGAATGAGTTCAAAAAACAGCAGGAAGAGCTTCAGAAAGAAGACCCTAACAACACATCTGGAAACTCTCTTGAGCTAAATGGGTTAGGTACGTTTGTACAGAATGGATTCACAATTCAGCTAGTAAACGGGGTAAAAACTATTAAAAATTTGAGGGGTCAGATTTTTATCGCATTTGTTATCTTCCTTATTTTAGATACATTTGCCCTTCTTCTAATCTTTTTGTTCTCAAAGTCTTTAAAAAGCAAGTTAAAATATTCAGGCATTGTATTTATCATAGGCGCAATTTACGGATATGTACTAACCTTTGGCCTAGGAATATTCTCAAACATAATTACATTTGTCCTTAAGTCTCAGGATCAGCCTGCAGTTGTTTACATCTCACCCATAATAATCAATCTTCTTACAACTTTTATCAACAAATATAAACAGATTCAAACGTTTACAAGTATTGGTCTTATAGGACTGGGGATTGTCTTTGTAATTATAAGTGTATTTTCCAAAGGTGCGTTTGAAAAAACTTCCACTTCTTCAAAAACAACCAAACAGACCGCAAAGACTCCTTCAAAATCACAAACCAAAAAGAAGTAGAAAGTTTATATACAGTTACACATCCCCCCGATATAAAAATAGCAACTAGCCTGAAACTCTTGAAAGCCAATGTTGAAAGCTGAAAATGAAGCCTATCTAATATCCTGAATCGTCAGGTGAAGAACTGTCTGATGGGGGAGTATAATCATTATTTGCTGGTGGAGTGTAATTTGAGGACCCGCTTTCCATGCTTTTTTGCATTTCCTGAATAGCTTTCTTGTCCTCCTCACTCATTCCTGGAATATTTTGCATAGTTCCTACCCCAGGTTCTCCCTCTTTTACCGGACTTGGCTCTGTAATAGATACAGAGTCATAAGAGAATGTTGATTCGCTTACAGATCCGTCTTTGCCGACTGTAGACTGCTTTCTTAGGAGATAGTCATTATCATCAAACCAGATATAGTCTGTAGTCTCCTCATTTCCAGGTGTTATAACCTGATATTTGAAGCACATCATGTTGCCGCAAGCTTCTTTACCCATAGCTTTATATTCAGTTTTATCCTCCATTTGTTTTTTATCATTAAATGCATCTTTAATGTCATTTGACTGAGTTGGCGTAATATTGGGATCAGGCTTATGCGTTTGTTTAAACCACTTGTTGTCAGTGTAATCCTTTGTGTATGTGGTATCTCCAATATTAATAATGTTCATGCTCTCTTTTCCTGATTCTGAGGTGACTATGTGGCTTTTATCTTGGCCCTGTGATTCAAACTTGGATTCCATTGCAACACCCTCAAACTTAGAGTTTGTAACCATTGTAAAACTGGGAAGATCTTTATAATTATTGAAAAACTTACACAAATCTGGATCCTTATATTCACAATTAGGGTTAAGCGGTTTTTTAATAATCCTAGAAAGTGGATTTGCGCTTCCTCCCCTCATGGTCATGAAGTAAAAAGCTCCACCTCCAATAAGAAGAACTGCAATTACTACTAAAACTACTGTCTTTGAAATTCCCTTAAGTTCAAACGTTGAACGTCTTTTCGTTCTTTTAGAAGAGTTCGAGGATTTTTTAACTGCACGCTTCTTCTTCACGTTTATAGCATACTCATATCATAATCTTTCTGTCAATATCCACTTTTAAAAGCTTGACATTTGAAACTCATTCATAAATACTATGGAGAAAATGGAAACGGAATCCTCTCATGAACCATCAGACTCAAAAAGCATTTTTGTTCTTTTGTGGGTCATATCATTAATAATTTCAGGAGTTGTAGGCTATTTTATTGGAAGGAATGGAATTAGTACTCAGCAAACCGCAGGAAGCGCTCAAATCACCCCAACTGTTGCCGGAATCTCAACCCAGAATATAGAATCCCCCACCCCATCAGTTGATTTAACGGCAATATGCAAAAAAACCGGAGTTTCACAAAAAAAAGATTATTTGGTCTCATACACAATAAAACCAAATGACAGCATTTCCAGTATTGCAAAAGAACAGCTGGGAGATTCCTCCCGCGATAAAGAAATTATTAAGCTAAATGATGGTGCAAATGGGCTTACCATAGGATCTACGCTTTATCTCCCGCCCCCCTCTATTAAAGAATCTGCAGGAAATATAAGTGAAGTGTCCGGAATGATAGTGGGAAAGGATAATGGTAATTGGCATATTAGTTTTGGCGGTGGAACGTCCGGTCCGGGTATTTTTCTCCCGACATACTGGTTTCAAGATATAGTTGACAAAGATGCTTATCAAACAGGAGACTGCGTAACCATTCTTTTTGACAATGGCGTTAGGGTGTTTACCATAACCAAAAACTAACTCTGAAAACAAATCCGATCATTCCGTATTTTGAAACTTCCAGATATAAGGTTTCTACCATGGTAGAACTTGCGGGAAATATAAAGGGCAAAAAAATTGCTGACTTAGGCGCAGGTGATGGAAGAATTAGCATTGCGTTTGCAAAAAAAGGTGCAGTTGTAGATGCATTTGAGTTAGATGAAAACCAGCTAAAAACTCTAGAAAAAAACTTAGAAAAAGAATCATCAATCAGTAACATTTACCTAAAACAAGAAGACTTCTGGAACGCAGATTTTTCTTCATATGATGTTCTGTGTATATATCCAATGCCTGACATTATGAAGGCTCTGGAGCAAAAAATAAAAAATGAGGCGAGAAACGGCACAAAAATAATTACAAATTACTACAAGCTTCCTAACTTAAAATACGAAAAACAAAAAGACAACGTATTTCTCTATGAGGTTTAAAAATTAACAGGAATTTTTATTTCTTTTTGATTTTCAGAACTACCTGAGGGATTATCGTTTTTAATTATCAGTTTTCCCTTTGCTAATAAGGGCTTCACAAATGTAATTTCGCCTTTGAATGAAACAAAATCAGAAGTCATCCAGTCTCCCTGAGCTTTTGCCGCAGCCTGTCCTAAAGTTTTCCCATTTTCGTCAACTAATTCTATGGGAAAACTTCCCTCAAAAAACCAGGAACCCTTTGCCTTTCCTGTAATCGTGAGCGGGCTTTCTACTAAAGTTTGTGGTCTTGGAAAATCTATAATTATTTCATCTCTATACCTATCTTGGCTGCTTATTTCCTGAGTAAAGACTCTCCCGTCTGGAGTTTTGCACTGAGCAGGGTATGTAGTAAGAACTGGAAAAACCTTAGAGCACTGTTCAAATGAATGTATGGCAATTATTTTCTGGGTAAGTTTGTACTGAAGAAAGAAGTAAATCCCAACTGAAGCTAACAAAATAATAAAAGTAACAATAAAAAGTTTTTTCACTCCATGTATATCATAGCAGGAATTTCAAGATTTTTTAAGCTCACAAGTGAGGATTCCTTCCAAGAACAGTTCTTAGTTTTCTTTGCACTAAACCATCTTCCTGATCACCGTATAACTCTTGAAGCAATTCTTCACGGGTTTTTGTCCTCTGTTCACCGGACTTTTCTCCGTTTCCATACAAGTACCCCAGTCTTCCCTCAGACTGACGCCTTAAATCTGTGCTTAGATCTTGAGCTTGAGTGTTTGACTTGTTATCATTTCTGTTGTCAAACCCTCGAGGCTTTTTCTTCTCCCTTTCAGCCCTAGGCGGTTTTGGTCTTCTCCATCTTTCCATCCCGGCATGTTACTACAAAACAACCGTATTGTAAAGTTTTTAAACTATTGAAAATGATACGCAGGCAAACATGAAGAGGGATAATAATAATCCCAACATAAACTTTTTAAATAAACCAGAACTTAATAACATCAATGAGGTAAAAAGATTACGGGCAGAAAATATGAGGCAGAGAATATTACTTAACTTATCAAACTAAATAACGTATGTCAAGATGTTATATTCTAAAAAAATCAGAAGATCTTATTTTTCTCTCCATTATAGTTTCTGTGAAACGGGATACGTCATCTGCGTCTACAAATGCATGTCTTGGATCCCAGTATCCTAGAACTGATAGCAGCTTTATCTGAAAGGATTGCAGAGAGAATGTATGCGTTGCTACGCTCATTCCGTGAAGAGTTTTTTCAACTAAAGCAAATACGTCTTCGTGTTTTTGGTTTGCAGGGCAAAGAACGGAAATAAGCTCACACATAGTGAATAGGACTTTAAGACTCTCAAGGGTATTTTTGAGGTTAACGTGGGACTCTAAGAGTCGAGTGTCAGCAAGAACAAGTCTTCCATTCTGAACTTTTCCTACCGCTTGAAAAGATACTTTATTTAATAGCTCAAGCTGGGCTGCGCGCTTACTGGAAAGTTTTCTTACGCCCTTTGCAAGGACATCAATTTTCCCATGCTGTTGAGTTAGTATGGTGATAAATTTATCTACTTCTGAAAAGTTTGTACGTCTAATAATATACCCAGTATCTTTTATGTAATACATAAGGCAGAATTACTTCACTTTTACCTCAGGTTCTTTTAACATCCTGGAATCAATCCGCAAAGAACTAACTTCTTATTTTACTTTAATCTCTAGTTCTTTAAGGGCATCCGCAAAGAACTAACTTCTTATTTTACTTTGATCTCAAGTTCTTTAAGGGCATCCGCAAAGAACTAACTTCTTATTTTACTTTGATCTCTAGTTCTTTAAGGGCATCCGCAAAGAACTAACTTCTTATTTTACTTTAATCTCTAGTTCTTTAAGGGCATCCGCAAAGAACTAACTTCTTATTTTACTTTGATCTCAAG
>CAZQIA010000027.1:0-2600 GCA_964593215.1 uncultured Gammaproteobacteria bacterium | reverse complement strand
TCAAGTTCTTTAAGGGCATCCGCAAAGAACTAACTTCTTATTTTACTTTGATCTCAAGTTCTTTATCCGTTGCTAAATTAAACGCATCCACCTGATTTCCGTTTACATAAATTTCATAAGGGACTGCGTCCGTTCCCGGCTGTTTTTGAATGAAAAATGGCATGGTTTTAGAGCTTACCTTAAAAGGAAGCGTATACGTATAGATTATCTTTGCTGACCCCAACGGGTTAACCCTCATGAATGCCTCAAAGTCAGTTTTACCAAGGTCTTTTTTAGTCTCTACTTTTACCTCTGACCCCTTAGACGAATTGAGGGTAGAGCCTTCAGGCACATAAATTCTTTGGAAATTTCTTAATGTAGCGTTTAGACAAAGCTCACCATGTTCTAAGTTACAATCCGAGTATGGCTGAGGATTTTTGTAGGAAATCGTAAGAGTTTTTTGAATCTCACCGTTTGAGGAAATATTAAAATCAACTCTTACTTTTTGTTCTACAAAAAGATTTGACTTAGCTCCCCCAAAATTTGAATCATTTATATGAAGGTAGTCTCCATTGAAATCCTTAATTTTACCTGACCATCCTAGCGCATCTATTCCTTTTTGTGCGTCAGAATTAAGAAGATAAAACATAATATGTTTTTCCTGTGCATCTTTTATAGCAGCTTGTGTAAGATTTCCCCAGTATAATTTGGGGGAAGATGAAAGAGTTTTTTGCAAGATTGCAAACAAAAGATCAGCTAGAAGACCTTTTCTATTGCTTTTAATATAGTTTACCGGCTTTGTAGTGTTATCCTCTAGAATAAATACCGCCTGCGGACAATTGCATCTAGGATCATTTTTAGAGTTAAATGTTAAACCTCCAGCCTGAACCTCTCCTAAAACATCCAGAATTGAGATAAGAAAATGTGTGTCAATTGCTATAATCCCATCTATTTCAGCTCTCTGAGAAGACGTCTGATACATGTCATAGAATGTCTTCATGGACGTAACAAAATCCGGGGAAAGATTACTGTCTCTTATATTAAACGAATACACTTGGGGAAGGTACTTTAAGATAATATCCGGTGCACCTTTATGGGAGGGAAGAGAGTCATCAAGTGAATAAATATCAGAAGCTTTATCCACGTGAATTATTCCCTGTTCAATTCTAAACACAGAGTAAAAAGTTAGAAACCCTCCGGTAGGTCTTAATTCTTTGTCATTTTGAAATAACACTAAGTACTTCTTTTCCTTACTCTCTCCTAATAATTCCGGAAGCAGTTTAATAAGAGGCTTTCCATCCTGTACTGCAACTACTGCTCCGTCTACAAATGATTTTAGCTGTGTTAGACCTTCATTCACTTGTTTTAACTTCCCAATTTTAGGATACCTATTAGGATTTACACGGTCTGTATCTTTTTGCGCTGCGGTAAGCTCATCCTCTATAACATCAATTTTAGGAATAACTTTTCCCATGCTTTTTATCGCAAGCTTAATTCTATCTTCAGCAGATCCGCCCGTAAAACTTTTGTCTCCTTTTAATCCAAGCACATCTGCGTATGGAATAAGTGAGTCAGTTGCAATAACTGCCGCCTGCACCCCGTGGTCTGCAGCGTCGGTTAGATTTTTTGCATCATTATAATACCCCCCCACAAACGGTACATACCCAACAAAGGCAAGCGGAATAAGATCTTTTTTAAGAATTTTTATCTGCGTTCCTGTCTTTGTCAGCTCATCTTTTGCAGCAACTACGTTTTGCTGCTTTATTGCTGCATATGCTACTTTTGCCTGCGCATATGTTTTTTTAAAGTCTGAGGAGATAATTAAAGCGTTAAAGACGACATACACCAAAAGCAGTATGCAAAAAATAACAACTCCGGCTATTATCTTAGATTTTCTTGAGGAAAAGATTTTTTTCTTTTTTCTGCTCATTGGTCCTACTGCAGCGTCTTTTTTTTGCGGTCTGACATGTCCCAAACCCACAACGCTTATCTTTCTAAATCCTGTGTCTTGTTCCATAAAATTTACTGCGAATCATTTTGTAAGTAATTGAGGATAATCTTTAGCAATTACTCTCAAAAAGGTGTTGAATTTCTTCTCAACAGTTTATTTAATCATATTTTTTACACAGAAATCAAGAAAATGTTGTCTACAAAGCGCCTTTTGCAGAAAGCATTGCTGCCGGAGTTTTTAGAACAATTGTTAAATCGTACATAATTGATCTTCTTCTGGCATACTGTGCATCCATTTTTATTCTTTTATCAAAATTTATCTGAGAACGGCCTGAAACCTGCCATAACCCGGTTATACCAGGCTTAACAGAAAGCACAATTTTCACATCCGGTTTTGTCTCAGGGTATTTTTTTTGCTGATAGTTAAGTTCATCTCCATAATACGCCCTGGGACCCACTAAACTCATGTCACCCTTTAAGACATTTAAAAACTGAGGAATCTCATCAAATGAGTATTTTCTTATAAAATGCCCTACCCTTGTTACCCTAGGATCATGCTTTAGTTTAAAACCGCTTTTTTTGTACTCTTCAAAGAGTTTTTTGTATTCAGGGTTTGTTGATAAAATTTCATAGGCGTTTTGAATCATGGATCTAAACTTATACATTCTAAA
>CAZQIA010000026.1:0-10051 GCA_964593215.1 uncultured Gammaproteobacteria bacterium | reverse complement strand
TATACACGGCAATCTCTATTACAGGTGGTTATGTAAAGCATGCTATCAGGACCAATAACTACCTCTATGAGTCTTCCATACATTCCAACTAAATGTTTTTTTAACTCAACTACTCGATTTTGTTGGATTATAGCTTGATATAGTGTTTGTCCTTTAAGTCCAGCAAAAAATATGGACCCATTGAGATATGCTGCACCTGAAGGTGCCCAGGTAGTAACTGGTCCCGAGTTTATAAGAGGAGCCTGCATTCCGGTTTTTGCTTCATCACCTTGGATAGTGGGCCATCCATAATTTTTTCCACTTTGAATTAGGTTTAACTCATCGAATCCCGTAGGGTTTGATCTCCCGTGCTCTGTTCCAAAAAGGTTTCCGTTGTTATCCCACGTAATTCCCTGAGGATTTCTATGACCATAAGAATATACCAAGTTGTTAAATGGATTTCCTGGTGCTGCTTTTCCCAAATCTGTGACTCTAAGTATTTTTCCTGCTAGGGAATTTGTGTTTTGAGCAAGGGAAGAATTCTGAGAATCACCGGTGGTTATATATAAGTAGTTATCCGGTCCAAATTTTATACGTCCTCCGTTGTGGTATAGGGCTCCAGGAATATTATCAACTATTATCTCCTGATTTGAAAGGAAATTATTTTCCAATTTCATCCTGACTACTCTGTTTAGAGTCTCAGAACCGGAGCTTTTATAGGTGTAATAGAAATATACAAATTTGTTTTGAGAAAAGTTAGGATGAAGCGCTATTCCTAAAAGTCCACCCTCTCCATCTTTTTTTATATCCACAGGAATATTTCCTACTGTTTGTTTGTTTCCATTTTGACTTACTGTCAAAATTTCTCCAGGACGCTGTGTTACCAGCATGTTTCCATCCGGTAAGAATGCAATAGCCCAAGGGATATCTAGATTTTTTGCAATGACCGTTTCTGCTGATATATCTTGGGTATTTTCTTGAGAGAAAGACGTTGGAGCTATGTTCGACTCTTGAGTGGGTGAATGTATTGAGGTATTAATTTTGTGTTTAAACAAGTAGAAAACTACAGTAATCCCCACAACAAACAATATCATAAACAAGATTTTTTTCATGATCTAGTAATAACACCACACTACCTGAAAGTCAAACATTGACAAGAGCTACACACGTGCTAGAATAATGTAAAATTTACTTGACATTCTTAATTCAATGGGAGATCATATACTCAATAATGTTACAAAGCTAAGAAAAGAAAGAAGAGTAACTCAAGAAGAACTTGCGGAAGCCCTTAAAGTTTCAAGACAGACAATAATAGCTATTGAAAAAGGGAACTATATTCCTTCTCTTCTTCTAGGTATGAGACTTTCTTCATATTTTAAAAAAAAAGTAGAGGAAGTATTTTTATACAAAAATGAAAAATAATTACCTTGGAGAGATCATAATTTCTACTCTGCTCATAGGGCTTCTAATTTTTTTTGTTAATCCATTTGACTTGTTGATGCCTCATATGCTGCATCCATTTATGGCTCCTTTTCTGGTTGTTCTTCTTGTTATTCTGTTAGGATTTTTATGGAAAGAACATTCAGGTGACGAGAGGGAAATTTTGCATAGATATATTTCATCACGGTTTGCATATTTTTCTTCAGTGCTAATTCTTATAGTGGGAATTGTATATGAAAGTTTTCATGGGAATATAGATCCGTGGTTAGTTATCTCTGTATGCTTAATACTTTTAGCAAAGCTATTGGGATTAATTTTTGCAAGAATAAAACATTAGGCTCATAATGTAAAATCTACTTGACATTTTTTAATAATATTTGTATCCTTTTTATATGTATAAAAAAATTCTTTTTGGTGTCTTTCTTCTTTTTACACTGATATGTATTTATGTCTTTGCTAACATAGTCAGCACTAAAAAATCTTCTGAGATGTCAATGAAGCTTGAGGAAAAATCTTCTCAACAAAAAATGCAAAAAGAGATTTCGTCCGACATGAAAATGAACGTTCAGTATATGGGTATTGTCCTTGCCGGTTCTTCTTCTCCACTCTTGGATTTTAAAAAAGCTGATTATGATAAGGCTTCATCTGCTGGAAAAATAATAGTTTTAGACTTTTATGCAAACTGGTGCCCAATCTGTAGAGCGGAAGCTCCTCACATAAAGACTGGTTTTGACAGTCTCAAAAGGGAAGACGTAGTGGGATTCAGAGTAAACTTTAACGATTCAGACACCGATCAAGATGAAAAAGATCTTGCTAAAAATTTCCAAGTACCCTATCAACACACAAAAGTTATAATAAAAAATGGGAAAGAGGTTTTTAGAACTTCTGATTCTTGGGAGGACACTTCCTTGTCTAGTGCATTAGCTAATTTATAATGGGAATATTACTTTTTTTTGCATTTGTTTCAGGATTTGTTACAATATTTGCTCCTTGTATTTGGCCACTTCTTCCTATAATTCTTTCTTCTACTACAACAGGAGGGCACAAGAAACCACTTGGAGTAACAATAGGAATAATGTTATCATTTGGACTTCTTACCCTAACTATTTCATATATAGTAAAAATAATTCCCTTTGATCCAAATATATTAAGACTATTTGCCGTTTTTATTATTGGATTTTTAGGACTCACGCTTGTAATTCCAAAACTTTCGGGTTTACTCGAATCCTATGTTTCAAGACTAAGCGGAAGACTAAGAATTGGAACAAGCACTTCCTCAGGATTTTCAGCAGGTTTTGTGACCGGACTTGCGTTAGGAATTGTTTGGACACCCTGTGCAGGACCAATACTTGCTACGATTGCAACGCTTGCTGCAACTCAATCAGTAAATTTAAACATAATACTGGTAACTTTTTTCTATATTTTAGGAGTTGGAATACCTTTATTTATTTTTGCAACCGCGGGAAGAGTTTTATTTACAAAGAGTAGGACTTTAACTAAATATACAGGACGTGTTCAGCAAATCTTTGGTATTATTATGATTTTAACAGCGATTCTTATTGCAACAAATTACGACAAGATTCTTCAAGCAAAACTATTAGACTTTTTTCCTTCTTATTCTAATTTTGTAACAAAACTTGAAAATAATAGTAATGTTAAAACACAATTAGACATTTTAAAAGGAAAAAGCTCTATGGCAAATACTGTAGAAGAAAATTCACTGTTTAATGTAGATTATGACGCACCAGATTTTACAGGAATTACAAAATGGTTAAATCCTGAACAGAACTTTTCAATCACAGATTTAAAGGGAAAAGTTGTGTTGGTAGATTTTTGGACATACACATGTATTAACTGCATCAGGACTTTGCCATTTGTTACCTCATGGTATGATAAGTACCATGATAAAGGATTTGTGGTGGTGGGAATTCATACTCCGGAATTTGAATTTGAAAAAAACACGGATAATGTGTTAGGTGCAATAGATCAGTATAAAATTCATTATCCCGTAGGTCAGGACAATAACTACTCTACTTGGAATAACTATAACAATCAGTATTGGCCAGCAGAATATTTAATTGATGCAAACGGAAAGATAAGAAGAACCCATTTTGGTGAGGGAGAATATGATGAAACGGAGAAGGCAATACAAATACTTTTAAAAGAAAAAGGAGAAAAAATTTCCACAGGTTTAGAGAAAATGAAAGATGAAACTCCTCATGGGTCTCAATCCCCAGAAACATACATAGGTTCTAACAGAATGCAGTATTACTATCCAGACGGGAATCTTTCAGCGGGTAAAAAGACTTTCACTAAAACTTCCGATCCAGTTGAAAATTCATTTAGTCTTTTCGGGGAATGGAATATTCTTGGCGAATATTCCTTAACCGGCAAAAATGCAGCTCTTGTTTACAACTTTAATGCGCAAAAAGTTTTTTTAGTTATGAGCCCAGGAGTAAATAAGTCTGCGCAGGTAAAAGTTTTTATTGATGGGAAATTAGCTAACGATAAAAATTCAGGGATTGACGTAAAAAATGGTGTTGTTACGGTAGACAGGGATAGACTCTATAATTTAATAGATCTTCATGGCAAAAATGAAAATCACATTTTAAAACTTGAATTTGAAAATTCAGAAACGGAAGTGTTCGCTTTTACTTTTGGATAAATTACAATCTTTTTTCTTCCGGAAGATCTAGTAATTCAGAAATTTTCACAAATTCAAAGCCTTTTTCTTTTAATTTAGAAATTATCTCCGGTAGTGCTTCAGATGTTTTAGGTGCAGTTGGCGCACCGTTCATATGAAGTACAATAATTGAGCCGTTTTGGGTTTTATTAAGTACGTTATTCACTATAGTAGATGAATTTTCATTGAAACCGTCATCTCCCACCACATCCCAATGAACCACCATATCACCTGCCTGGTTGACAAGCTTAATATCTTCCGGAGAATAACACCCTCCGGGAAATCTAAAAAGAATATTATCAATATGTCCGTATACCTTAAGAAGTCTTTCTGTAGTTCCTAATTCTTCAATTTTTTCCGCTTCATTCAGTTTTTTTAAGCCATAACATTCACCTGAAAAAGAACTGTCCGTGTATGAATGACTCCCAAGCTCAAAAAGTTGATTACTTGAAAGATCTTCAGTTTCCTTAGGATATAACTCAATCCACATTCCGGTTAAAAAGAGTGTAGCTTTAGTATTTGTTTTTTTTAAAGTTTCAATTATTTGCTTATCATAAGAACTATTCACTAGGTGTGATAAGTAAGCCTCCTTCATTCCAAATGTCATTTCTGCATCAAATGTTAAAGCAATTTGTTTTTTACTTCTATCCCCATGAAATATTACTGAATCATTACTTTTATTAATATCTTTGTCAAACGGGCTTCCTTTTTCTTCATAACTTTCTTTTATAAAATCATTATTTTTTCCTTCCGTTTTTAGTGATGATGCAATTGTTTTCCAAAAAACTGTTGTTAGAGAAACTGCCAAAAGAAGAATAAAAAGAGTATAAACAAAGTGTTTCTGAATGTCTTGCCCAAAGATGCTCAACAGAGATTTGCTTTTTTTCCTCACAACAATTTTCTTCTTTAAACTGCTTTTGCGTTTTTTAACCATAAAATAGATTATATCAAGTTTGAAGACATTTTATAAAATGACATGATTTCACTCATTGAATTTTTTTAAAGGAATAGGTTATGATTAATAAATGTCTGACAGGAGTACTCAGTTTGTTCTCTGGTTCGACGAAATTAGTAAAAATGACATTCCCTTAGTTGGCGGTAAAAACGCTAATTTGGGTGAAATGTATCAAAATTTAACCCAAACCTCTTCAGAGATTTTTCCCGGTGAAAAAATTCAAGTTCCTTACGGATTTGCCGTAACCGCCTATTCATATAAGTATTTTATTGAAAAAAATAATCTGGACTCAAAGATTAGAGATCTTCTTCAAAACCTTGACACATCAGACATAAAAAACTTACAGGAGATTGGAGATAAAGTAAGAGGAGAAATACTTTCGGCAGAATTCCCGGAGGATTTACAAATGGCGGTTGTTGATGCGTATGGAAAAATGGCTGAAAAGTTCAATACTAATGCATCTAGTCTAGATGTAGCTGTGAGATCTTCTGCAACTGCTGAGGATTTACCGGATGCTTCGTTTGCCGGACAGCAAGAATCCTATCTTAATATAAAAGGTGAACACGCACTTTTAGACGCTATAAAAAAAGCTTTTTCCTCTCTTTTTACAAATAGGGCTATTTCGTACAGGGTTGATCAAAAGTTTGATCATTTTAAGGTTGAATTGTCAGTTGCCGTTCAAAAAATGGCCCGTTCAGATAGAGGATGCAGTGGGGTTATGTTTACTCTTGATACAGACAGTGGTTTTAGAGATGTGGTTTTAATAAATGGTTCATGGGGATTGGGTGAGTTTATAGTGAAAGGAATTGTGACTCCTGATGAATTTATGGTCTTTAAGCCAACGCTTAAAAAAGGGTTTAAATCCATAATAAGTAAAAAGATAGGAAGCAAAGAGAAAAAATTGATTTATTCTGATGACGGAACCAATCCTACAAAAGAAGTACAAGTTGCTCCCAATGAAAGACAAATGTATGTACTGTCCAATGATCAGGTGCTTCGTCTTGCAAAATGGGGCGTAATGATTGAAGAACATTATGGAAAGCCTATGGATATAGAATGGGCTTATGACGCTGAAGAGAATGAACTGTATATAGTTCAGGCAAGACCGGAAACAGTGCAGGCGAAAAAAGAAGGAAAAATTCTGGAGGAATATGTTCTTTTAGAAAAAGGAAAGGTTTTGGCATCAGGTGCGTCTGTGGGAAGAAAAATAGGACAAGGAAAAGCGCATTTTATAAAAGATCCGAGTCAGTTAAGTGAATTTAAAGAGGGAGAGGTTTTACTTGCAGAGATTACTGACCCAGACTGGGAACCTATCATGAAGATAGCCTCTGCAATAGTTACAAACTCCGGGGGAAGAACTTCTCATGCAGCAATAGTATCTAGAGAATTAGGAATTCCGGCAATTGTGGGATGTGGGGACGCAACTAAAGTAATTCCGGGAGGCCAAGATATTACCGTTTCTTGTGCTGATGGAGAAAAGGGGAGAGTTTATGAGGGGTTATTAAAATTTAGAATAGATAAAACTGATTTGTCTAATTTTGAAATGCCTAAAACACAGATAAAGATGATTATTGCAGATCCGGAATTAGTATTTAACTATGCATTTATTCCAAACCAGGGTGTAGGTTTAGCGCGTGAAGAGTTTATTATCTCAAACTTTATAAAAATTCATCCAAACGCGCTTTTGCAGTATGATTCATTAGAAGACCAGGAGGAAAAGAAAAAAATTGATGAAATCACCGTAGGATACCAAAATAAAGTTGATTATTATATAGAAAAACTTGCTTACGGAATTGCAATCATAGCCTCTGCGTTTTATCCTCATGAAGTTTTATTAAGGTTTTCTGATTTTAAATCTAATGAATACGCGGGTTTAATAGGGGGGAAACAATTTGAGCCTAAAGAAGAAAATCCCATGATAGGTTTTAGAGGCGCCAGCAGATATACAGATCCGGTGTTTTCTAAGGCGTTTGATTTAGAGTGTAAGGCCATACAACGTGTAAGGTCTGAAATGGGTTTGTATAATCTGCAGGTTATGGTTCCATTCTGTAGAACTCCTGAAGAAGGAGCAGATGTGTTAAGAGAAATTGGAAAAAATGGACTTATTCATGATAAAGAAAAAAATATGCAAAACACAAAAGAACTTGATGAGAATTTGCACGTATGGGTTATGGCAGAAATTCCGTCAAACATTATTTTGGTAGAAGAGTTTGCAAAAATTTTTGACGGCTTTTCTATCGGGTCTAATGATTTAACACAGTTAACATTGGGGATGGATAGAGATTCTAAGTTAATTGCGCATATTGCAAATGAAAATAATGCTGCTGTTCATAAGCTAATTTCTGAACTAATAACTAAAGCGCATGGTTTAGGTTTGAAGGTTGGGATATGCGGACAAGGTCCATCAGATTTTCCGGAACTTGCGGAGTTTTTAGTGAAAGAGGGGATTGATTCAATATCCTTAAATCCTGATACAGTTCTTAAAACGGCTGTTAAGATAAAGGAAGTGGAGACTTCTCTGGGAAAATAGTAATAAGCAACACAAACCTCTTGTAATATTAATAACAGACACCGTTTTCATGCTCAGATATTCTATTGTAAGAATTCTTAAACTCTCTTGACAGTAAAAATTTTCAGGAGTAGTATTCAGCATATGACCCAACCAGATGTTAGACCAGGTGCTCCGGTAACTTTTAAGAAAGATTACTTATTTACTCCTGAAAATATCGCTAAAAAGCTCGGTATTTATATTTCTTCTCCTGATCAGTTACCAAGCGTGGAAAGGACCGACTTAGAAGGAAAAGTTGCTTTGATAACCGGGTCAACCAGAGGAATTGGAGCAGCAACAGCAAGAGTCTTTGGTGAATACGGAATGAAGGTTGTTGTAAACGGAAGGAGAGAAACTGAGGAGGGAGCGCAGGTTGTTAAAGACGTTATTTCAAACGGCGGCGACGCAGTTTTTATACCAGGGAATGTTTCTAGTTTTGGTGATGCCGAAAGAGTTGTCGATGAGTCAGTGAAACATTTTGGAAGGTTAGATGTGTTAGTTAATAATGTTGGTATAAGAAAAGATAATCTAGTTGTTTTGATGAGTCCAGATCAAGTTTATGATGTTATGGAAACAAATTTTTACAGTGCTGCGTTTACAACAGAAGCTGCTGTAAAAAGAATGATGCGTAATAAAAACCCTCAGGGCGGTATGATTATATATAATTCCAGTGTTGGAGAAGCTGGTTTTCCTGGACAATCAATTTACGCCGCATCAAAGAGAGCCATGGAGGCTCATGCTGATGTAGTTGCTCAAGAATACGCTAAGAGAAATGTCTTAACAAGCATAATCCGTCCAGGTTTAGTGACCACAGATCTTACTTCAGATTTAACTCCAGCACAAATAGAAGAGCTATCTAAGCTTCCCAAAGGTGGACCAATGGTTCCAGAAGATGTTGCAAGGTGTATGCCATTCTTAGCAGCCTTAAAAGAAAGTGGACATGTTTTAACGCTTGCTTAATGTAATAGAGATAACAATCCTAATGTTTTAAAAATTACAGAAACACTTTTTAATAACCCCTAAACTCTTTTTATGACATTTCCAAAAGATATTCCCGGACCAACACCAGAAGGACTAAAATCTCCAGAAAAAAGACTTGCAGGAAAAAGTGCTATAGTAACAGGTGGAAGTAGAGATGTAGGTGCAGGAATTGTGGAGGCTTTTGCTGCAGAGGGCGTAAGGGTTGTTACGTCATTTCATGATGAGAAAAAACAAAAAAGAGTAGATCAGGTAATGGGAAGGGTAGAGGCACTGGGTGGGGATGTTTCATTTTTCAGAAATGATCTTTCAGCTTCATCCGGAAGAGCACAGTTTTCAGCACAGGCATTAGAAAATTTAGGTGGTAAGGTAGATTTTTTGGTTCTCAATACATCTGGTGACTCACCAGAGTTAAATGAAGGATTATCCGCGGAAATGTTAGATAGAATTCTGCCTCATATGAATGATGGAGGGACAGTAGTAAGGTTCCAGAGTGTTCCCGGTAAATTTGCTCCCCAGTTAGAAGGTTTAGGGAAAATGATTGCCATATATGATCAGGTTGCTGGATTTAAATACAAAGACCTTATGAGTTTGAGAAAAAGGCAGCAAGAAATGGCAGACAGGGGAATTAGATTTATTGAATTAACTCCCCCAGTTGTAAAAGTCAGAGACGCGGATGGAAATGTAGAAGATACATCTAACATGAAACTTTTTAACTTTGCTGCAAAAAGAGAGGCACGGGCTAAAGGAGAGGAAGGAAGAACAGCTGAGGAAATGCATAACGAGATTTCAGATAAGTTAGGTCTTCCAAGAGTTGTACATACAGATGAGATTGGGGCTAAATTAATCGATATTTTATTGGATGCCTCAATTCCAAGCGGTTATACAGAATTTTTTAAGGGTGTAGAAGATGCGCAAACTGCGCTTGAAACTTGGTATGGAACCCCGGATGCTGTAGGAATACAGACTTTGCAAAGAAACGAATTTAAGGGAATACCATTAGGATTGGGACGCAGTATCGTTTCAAAAGAACAGGTTGGTCTTCCGAGAAAACTTTCCATGGTAGACAGTTTTGAAAGAGACGAAAATGGAAATATCGTGTCTGGCACAATAAATATTACTACGGAAAAATCTAGAGGACATTTGAATTCTGAAAACGGATTTCCCCTTATTTTTCCTGGACATAAGCAGATTAGGGCAGCTGTTGAAACTATTCAGGAAATAGAAAGAGAAGCAGGAAATAGCCATTTCTCCAGATTAAAACATCTCGATTTGGCCCAATTTACAAGTGTTGCTTTGGCGGACGGAACATATGTCTTAACTGTGGTTCCTGAAGTTGTAATGAGGGGAGAAAATGATGAAGCTACCTATAATGTAAAAGTTTTTGATGAAAGCGGAAAACAGACTTCTGCAATAACCAATCTTACAGTTTCCTATACTCATGATCAAAATCCTGAGGTTCTTCCTG
>CAZQIA010000025.1:0-10366 GCA_964593215.1 uncultured Gammaproteobacteria bacterium | reverse complement strand
CACTTCTTGAGTGGCTTAAATCCATGGATAAAAGGTTAGACAATAATTCCCAGCAGTTAAATGACAGATTAGATAACGCTGCAAAAGTAATAGCAGGAGTTCAGAAAAATATAGGGGAAATGTCAGAGATTGGAAGAAGTATGAAAGATTTACAGGACCTTCTTAAAAGTCCCAAGTTACGAGGAAATATAGGAGAACAAGTTCTTAAAGAACTACTTTCTCAAATGCTCCCCAAGTCATCCTTTCATCTACAGTACGCCTTTAAAAGCGGGAGTATCGTAGATGCTGCAATCAAAACAGAGGCAGGAATTATTCCTATAGATTCTAAATTCCCGCTTGAGAACTTTCGCAAAATGAATGGAGCCGAATCAGACGCTGATAAAAAAACTTTTGAAAAAGAATTTATAAGTGATGTGAAAAAACACATTGATGCAATTTCAGGAAAATATATTTTAGCTGATGAAGGAACTATAGATTATGCTCTCATGTATGTTCCTTCTGAAGCTGTGTACTATGAAATTGTAAATAATACAACTCTATATGAATATTCTGCAAACAAACGTGTGCTTCCGGTTTCACCTATGACGTTCTATGCATATCTCCGGTCTATTCTCATAGGATTTGAGTGGCAAAAAATCACCAAACAAGCGCAAGAAATTTTAGCGGGAATTAGAAGCATTCAGAAAGATTACGAAAAAGTTGGGGAAGGAATAGAGGTTTTGGGAAAACACATTACAAACTCCTACAATATGATGAACACTGTTGGGACAAGTTTTGATAAACTCGGAATCAAAATCAAGACTACTGGAAGCATTAAACACGCTGAAGAAAAACTACTTGAAGATTAATTGATTGAATCAGTCTCTTTATCTTTCTCGCGAAGTGTGTTTTGAAGAGTTAGAACCTTTGAAGAAATCTCTATAAACATTTCTCTCTCTGTAAAATCTATATCATCTGGAAGATTATCCCAAGCCTGCTGAATTAACTTAACCGTCCCCCTATATCTATCTAAATCTGCTGAAGTCATTGTGTTGGTTCTTTGAATTTTCCTATCAGTTTTTTTCATTCTTTTATTTGACAAGAAGAATACAATTTTTAATTCTTGTTGTCATCTTTGTACTCACAAGGCAACCTCAATATCCTGGAAACCCGTCCTCTAGAACTTGACTCTCTTTTACCTTCTGACCCAGCAACATCTTCTTTAAACTCTCAACCATTGGGTCTGGCCCTGCAATATAATAAAGGTTATCCTCTAAAGAATCAAGGTGTTTTTTTAGTAATTCTGGACTTATCCTCCCTATTTCTCCCATCCATGTTGATTTATCAACCTCAGTGATAGTAGTAATAATTTTGATATTCTTACACTCTTTTTCAATTTGCTCAAGTTCCTCTTTAAATAAAATTTGATCTGAGGTTTTATAGCTTACAAATAATGTTATTTTTGTTTTTATTTTTTTTTGCGAAATATATCTCACAATAGAATGGTAAGGCGTCATACCTATTCCACCTGCTATAAATACACAATGTCTTTTTTCTTTCTCGTCTAGTAAAAAATCTCCCCAAGGACCACGCATGTGAACTTTCTCTCCAATCTTTACATCTCCCAGTCTTAACTTGAAAGTGCTCTTAAGAATTCTAGTGGTAATCATTAAAAACTCATCTATAGGACTGCTGGATAACGTAAAATATCTGGTTACTCCTCTACTATCAGGACTTTTAATCTCAAGCTTCATTTTTATGTACTGCCCTGGAAGATAAGAAAAATTTTTAGGTTTTCTAAAATAAAAATTCCACGCGTCTGATGAGTTTTTTTCTTTCTTAATAAGGGGAACGTCAAAAGAGGTAACTGTCATAGAGGTAGTATACCAAATTTGTGTGTAAATTCAGACTTTAGTATAATATAGGCCATGACAGAACAAAGACCAGGAGACCATAAGGGAATGGCAAAAGTTGAAATGAAACTGTTTAGAAACAGAGGATTTGACACATCTAAACAAGGGTATGACACTTCTTTAGGATTCTTTGGGGGAGCAGTCCAAACGGACTCCGAAGGTAAAGTTTTTTTCAACATGAAAGGCGGAAATATTCTGGATAAAGTAGATCGAGTTGGTGATCCCCGCTTAAGAACCTCAGATGAGCATATTGCAAATACAGAAGTTTTTGCCGGGCACAGAGCAAGAGTATGGAAAAATAGAGTTAGCGGAGCCTTAGAGTTCCTACATCTTAAAGGAAAGTCAGAACAACAAAAAGCAGCAGGTGCAACATGGGAAGAAAACAAGGCAAAATGGGATGCGAAACCATCTGTTAATCAAAATCTTGCTCCTAGAAGTGTTTTAAAACTTGCTGTAGAAGGATTTATCGGAGGTTATTCAATGAGATATAGGGGTAAACCTGAAGAAATAATGGACAATGTAAGAAGGTTAGGTCTTGAAGATTATTATGGACCACATAAGGACGGCATTGAGTTTAAGAAACCGGAGATATACACAGATGGAGTAAGCTTATATGACATAATTGTCGCTGAAAAAGAAGGAAAAGAACCGCTGAAAGAAATCGACCGATCGCAGGCGCTTGCTGACTCTGCAAAATATTTAAGGGAAATACACGATGCTCATGGAGGAATTGGAGAATTTCTTATTATGGACGTTCAGTTTCAAAACCGTTATGGAAACATAGTATCAAATCCTATACTAGGTCTTCCAGACATAGTTTGGAATCAAAAAGCAACTCTATCTGAAACTTCTAAAAAAGCAACAGATCTTATGGACTTTCTTGTTAACCTTTCATTCTGGGAACGTAAGGCAAACTATGATCCTGCAGTAATGAATCAACACCTTGATCTTGTTTTAGAAAACTATGGAGACAAGAAAGTAATTCAAGCAATTAGAGCGTTTATTAATCCAAATAGAAAAAGCAAACGCTTAACTCTTCCCGGGGAAGCGACTGGGCTAAAATCTAAACCATCAACTGGTCATAATATTGCAAGATTAGGTGCTGAAACACAATGGTCATCTGAAGTAAGACAAAATGTATTTAATGCAACTGTTAAGTTTCTTCATCCCACCCCACAAGCGACTTAGTTTTCTTGCAATATTTTATATTCTCAAGTATAGTAGGTAAACACAAAATCCCCTAATTCTTCTTATGGAAAAAACGTTAAACCCTAAACAGAAAGAAGCAATTGAATTTGGAAATGGTCCTTTATTGATCATCGCCGGTGCTGGGACTGGAAAAACTACAGTTATAACTCAACGTATAAAACATCTCATTGTAGACAAAGAAACTCCACCCCCCTCTATTCTCGCGTTAACTTTCACAGATAAGGCAGCGTATGAAATGCAAGAAAGGCTAGACGTTTTACTTCCTTACGGATACACAAACTTATGGATTCACACATTCCACTCTTTCTGTGACAGAATACTGCGGGATGAAGCACATAACATAGGGCTTGACCCTAACTATAAATTGATTAGCGAGTCTGAAGCAGTTTTATTAATGCGTCAAAATATTTTTAACTTGGGACTAAAACAGTTTAGGCCGTTAGGAAATCCTACTAAATTTTTAGATGCACTTTTGACCCACTTCTCAAGACTTAAAGATGAAGATATATCACCAGATGAATATATAAAATGGGCAAAAAAACAAAATGAAAAAGAACAAGAAGAATATGTACAGTATCTAGAATTATCAACTGCATATAAGGCTTATGAAGAATTAAAAGTGAAAAATTCCGTAATGGATTTTTCTGATTTAATTTCTAATGTCTTAAAGTTATTTAGGGAAAGACCACATGTCTTAAAAAGATTTCAAAAACAATTTAAATTTATTTTAGTGGATGAATTTCAGGATACTAACTACGCCCAAAATGAATTAGCTATTCTACTTGCTGGAGATGACGAAAATATTACTGTAGTTGCAGATGATGATCAAAGTATTTATAGATTTAGAGGAGCAGCAGTAAGTAATGTTTTACAGTTTAAAAAAACTTTTCCAAAAGCTCACATCATAACGCTAACTGATAATTATAGATCTACCCAAATTATTTTAGATGCATCACACACGTTGATTCAAAAAAATAATCCTAACAGGCTGGAAGTTGTTGAACATATTAATAAAAAACTTAAATCTCATACAAAGGGTACAAAAAAAATCGAATTAATTCATACTCAACGCTCCGAAGATGAAGCAGAAGAAATTGCAAAAAAAATTCTTACTCTTTCCAAAACTTTAGAGCCTAAGCTCGCAAGCTCTGCTTATGAATTTAATGATTTTGCAATTTTAGTACGCGCCAACAATCATGCACAGTTAATAACTACTGCTCTTCAGAGAAATAAAATTCCTTACCAGTTTTTAGGACCGGGGTATCTATTTCAACAAGAAGAAGTAAAAGATTTAATTTCCTACCTTTTATTTCTAACAAATCTAACGGACACAGTTTCTTTATTTAGAGTTTTATCAATGGATGTTTTTAAAATTTCTTATGTAGAGCTGAATCTACTTTTAAATTTTGCAAAGAAAAAAAACCTCACTCTTTTTGAAAGTCTAGAAAATGTAAATCAACCATTTCTTAAACCAGAAACTCAAGAAAAACTTTCTACCTTTTATGGAATGGTTAAAAGACATTTGGATAAATCTAAAAAAGAACATGCTGGACAAATTCTGTACTATTTTATAGTTGACTCAGGGCTTTTTGAAACGCTTTCAAAAACAGAATCTGTGAAAGAAGAAAAAAGAGTTCAAAATATTGCTAAGTTTTTTGATAGGGTAAAAAATTTTGAGATGGAACGGCCTGACTCTAATATCTTTATAGTATCAGAGTGGCTTAATTTAATGCTTACCATGGGAGATAGTCCAACAGCAGCAGATATAGATGTACGGGATACAAACGCAGTAAACATTTTGACAGTTCATTCTTCAAAAGGTTTGGAATTTAAAGTAGTTTTTTTAGTAAATTTAGTAAATGATAGATTTCCCTCCAGAGAACGTTCAGAAAAAATTCCGCTTCCTCTAGAAATTATTAAAGAAAAAGTGGCATTAGAAACTGATTTTCATCTAGAAGAAGAAAGAAGGCTTTTTTATGTAGGAATGACTCGGGCTAAAGAGATGTTATTTTTTACTGCTGCAGATTTTTATGGGACAGGAAAAAGACCTAAAAAACTTTCTCCGTTTATCTATGAAGCACTGCCTGAGCTAGTTAAAGAAGAAGAATCAAAAGGAAAAACCCAACAATTATCCCTTACTGAAGTTTTATCTACCTATCAACAAGAAGAAGTGAGGGATGAAAAAAAATCCCCTTATAAAATAAATTATATTACCTATTCTAACTTACAAAGTTTTGATATTTGTCCGCTTCATTATAAAGCAAAAGTAATTTTTAATATTCCCACTCCGCAAACATTTGTCCAAACGTATGGAATTTCTATCCACAATACGCTAAATAAGTTTTATAAAAAAATTCAGGATGATGAAAAAGTTTCCTTAGAAATTTTACTGGATATTTTAAAACAAGAATGGATTCCAGATGGATATGATAGTAAGGAAAATGAAAAAGAACATTTTAAGCAAGCAGAATATATTTTATCCGAATTTTATAAGACAGAGTGTAATCCTCCCGTAAAACCATTGGGGCTTGAGATGCCGTTTAATTTTATGCTGAAAAATGGAATAAAGGTTTTTGGCAAAATTGATAGAATCGATCAGAAAGAAAATGGGATTGAGATTATTGACTACAAAACCGGAGAAGATAATCCTAAGGCAGATAAAGCACACAGACTGCAACTTGCCATGTACGCGCTTGCCGCAACTAGAGTACGGGAACCTATCTTAAATAAAAAAGCAGATGAAATAACATTAACCCTTCATTTTCTAGAGGGAAACACAAAAAAATCCATGACATTCTCTCAAGAAGATTTAGATAAATTTGAAGACGAATTACTTGAGGAGATTAAAGAAATTGAAGAATCTGATTTTAAATGCAGCAAGAATGTTTTATGTCTAAATTGCGAGTTTAAACTTCTATGCAATACTAATGCATAAATTATTTATCACTTTTTGAGTATAAAACAATTCCTTCGTTCTTCATGTCTGCAATATGTTTCCTCAATTCTTCTGGAACTTGTCCCTCTTCTAGATATGTCTGAGGTATAAGGGTTAAATCTAACCCCATAGGTAAATGCACTCCTAATTTAAAGCCTTTGGAGCGTAAATGATTTTGTTGTTCGCCTCCATAAAATAGAATATGTCGACTACTTAGGCCCTCGTAAGATATACATAGGTCAATGTCGGAATCAGGTCTTGCCTCACCTCTAACGGTTGACCCAAACAATATAGCAGTTTGTATATGATGATCTGGTAACTCTAAAAGAGTATTTACTGCTCTCTGTGCATAGGCTAACCTTCTTGAGAATTCTTCACCGAGCTTTTTCTCTGGATGCATTTTGTTTTGCTCTGGGAAGCTAGTAAGCCAGATTCTGTTTTATAACAGAACTGTCTTGCGGTCCTTTCGGTCCTAAAGCCAGATTCTGTTCTAGGCTATAATCTCTCTAAAGTTTGATAAATTGCTCAAACTTTCCTCGAATTTACGAGGTGCCTTCAATCTTTGGCGCTATGTAATGCAAGTCAAACACGCCGTTCGGAAGTTGCAGCAGGTAGGATTACCCGTTTCATAACTACTCGTCTCTGTTGCTCTCAAATCTTGTCAATTCAAGATTTGTTTTAAGTCCGTTTAGTAGTATAAGACTTAAACACTAGCTGTTACCAGTCGGAGATTACCCTCCGTCCCATGCATTACTGCTGTCTGGACTTTCCTTCCCGATGCTTACATTTCTATAAGTTTCGGGATAATAGCCCTTCTTCCCAGAGCCATACTATTATACTACAGGTTGAATTTTTAGTCAAAATTGAGGCTATGAATGCTTAGGGTGAGCGTGAATTTTCTCAAATACAAATGAATAAACTATCTTTATACTTGCGGCTACTGGAACTGCCAAAATAACACCAATAACTCCGTATAAATGCTCTCCCACAATAACTGAGAACAGTATAATAAGTGGATGTAAGTCAGTTGCTTTACTTATTACAAACGGAGCAATTCCATAATCCTGAATGTACCTAGTAATTGCATAGATTGCAAGTAAAATGAGTGCGGTCTGAAACATAGGAACTCGAAAATTATGGAATCCTCCAGAAATAATAATTACAAAAGTTCCTATTGCAGCTGCAACCACGGGTCCTATAAATGGTACAATTTCAAAAATAGATGACATTAAGGAAAGCGTTAAGCCATTTTTAACGCCTAAAATGTTAAAAATTACCAAGAGCATAACCATCATTGCAAGAATTAAAATTATCTGCCCTCTGAGATATGCTGACAAAACAGTGTTTATTTTTTCCAACATAGTCTCTGTATCTCTTCTATATTCTGCTGGCAAAAGCTCTATAGCACCTTTAATCATATTTCTCCCATCCTTCAAAAAGAAAAATGCAGAGAAAAGAAATATGAATACGTTAAGAATTTCTGAGAATGCTCTGGTAAATACGGGTAGAGAGACACTTCCACTAACTTGAGTTCTTCCAAAATTATCAAAGAAATCTCCAAAAACATATCTCAGGATTGCAGGACTTCCATTTACCCCACTTTTTACTGACTTTGAAAATATTTCAAAACTCTTAGAGATATTCTCAGACTCTGAAAGAATAAACTGAGTTATAAGAAATATCATTCCTGCAAATGAAGCTATTAAAATAGTGTAAACAATTAATATAGAAACAGTTCTAGGAAATTTAAGCTTTTCAAAAAAATCTATAAGCGGATTAAACACATACGCAAAGATCATTGCAATAAGAAATGGTGTAAAAATTTCTCTGTTGTAGAATGCAAATAAAACACAAACAAAAAAAGTTGCACCGTAAATAATATTTCTTAATTTAACTGATTTGTTCATGTCTACTTAATCTTTATTATACCATTCCAGAACATATTGCAAAATTTCTTGTTTAGACTTTTTCTCTATTTCAAACCAAATCACATTCTTCACTTTTTTAAAATAGGTCATTTGTTTTTTTGCATTCTGATGTTCTGCAACTTTCCATTTCTCGACAGCTTCTTCTATTGAAATGTTTTTCAAGAAATACTCAAAGAGTTGTCTGTATCCATTTGCACGCTTTATTTGCGGCGAAAGTTTAGAATATGATTCAAATAAATCTTCTGCCTCTTTTTTTGCACCATTTTTTAATCTTTCATCAACTCTGTCATCGATTTTTTTATTTAAACGTTCTCTAGAATATTCAAGTCCAATTATTAAAATATCGTAATCGGCTAGAATACTTTTCTCTAGCAATTTGGTCTTGCTATTATTTGCAACTTCAATTGCTCGTATTAAACGTCTAGGGTTATTTCTGTCAGAATTATTCATGAATGAAAATTTTTCAGGATTTTTTTTATACAGAATTTCTTGAAGTTCTAAAACTGTTTTCTCTTCTAAAATTTTTCTTAATTTTTTATTCGGTTTTACTCCTACCGTTTTAACCTCATCTAAAAGCGCAGATATATAAAATCCGGTTCCTCCTACTATAATAGGGGTTTGATTTGACTGAATACTTTCCAATTCTAACTTAAAGCTTCTCAGATAATCTGAAACATTAAAGGAGTAGTCGGAAGATGTAATGTCTAATAACTTCACTGGAGTATCTTTATATAAATCCCTGTCTTTTCCTGAAATAATGTCTAGTTTTTTATAAACCTGAATAGAGTCTGCAGAAAATATAACTCCCTGAAGATAAGGAGCAATGAAAAGGGAAAGGGCAGTCTTCCCAACTGCGGTGGAACCAATAATACACAAGGCTTTTTTCACTCTTTGTATTATACATGAAACAACCTATCTTACAGCTTTTTTAAGACTCTTCCCTGGGGTAAATCCAGGCGCACGACGTGCTGCAATCATCATTGGTTCACCGGTTTTAGGATTTCTTCCTTTCTTTTGTTTTCTGGTTCTTAAACTGAACGTACCAAATCCTGAAATAACAACTTTTTCCCCTCTTTTAAGCGAATCCCGAATGGAATTTAAGAAAACCTTAACTGCTTCCTTAGATGCTTTATTAGTAAGGTTTGCTTTTTTTGCAACAACCTCAATGAGCTCTTTTTTAGTAACAGACATAAAATTCACCCCCTTTCATGAAAAATTGATGTGGGCAAGACTTCTTCAATTGAAAAAGTCGAATAATGAACATGAAATCTATCTTTTGAAGAAATAGAAGATTCAATACGTAAAGATTGCATTGATTTAACAGTACAACCTTATAATTCTTTTGTCAAGCTTTCTGGGAAATTATTACAAACGAAGATGCTTAAGCTACTCTTTTGGCTCTGTAGTTCTAAATTCTCTAATTGCAGTTACTCTTACCACCCCTGGAACTATTAATTTTCTATCTATTTCTTCTTTAATTTTCTTAGCAATGATTGTAGTTTCTATATCATCTAGCTTTCCTGGATTTACTATTACTCTAATTTCGCGTCCAGCCTCAAATGCATATGCATCATCAACTCCATCAAACTGCTTAGCAATGTCTTCCATGTCTTTAATCCTTTTTACGTAATCCTGAACATCTTCGTGTCTAGCACCAGGGCGCGCTCCGGAAATGGAATCTGCAATGTGAACTATTACTGACTCTACTGAAGAAAAAGGTTTATCTTCATGATGCTCTGCGACACAGTTAATTACTTCTTTTGCAATCTTATACTTTTGTAATAGTTCTACGCCTAAAGCTACATGAGAGCCTTCTTTATCGTTTACAATTTTTCCAATGTCATGGAAAAGACACCCTAGTCTTACTACTTCAACATTTGCTCCTATTTCTAGTGCAATCTGTATTCCAATTTTAGTTTCTTCAAGAGTATGTACTACTAAATTCTGACCAAAAGAAGTTCTGAATTTAAAACGTCCTAGATAAGAAATAAGATCCGGGGGAAGATTAAAAACGCCAACTTCATGTGCTAATTTTTCTCCCTCTTCAAAAAGAATTTTCTCAACAGCTTTCTGGGTTTCATGGACTACTTCTTCAATTCTAACAGGCTGAATTCTGGTGTCTCTAATTAAAATGTCTAAGGCGCGCCTTGCTACTTCCCGTCTTACTGGATCAAAAGAAGAAAGTCTTATTACTCCTTCCTCATCCAGATCTACATCTACTCCAGTAGTATTTTCAAAAGAACGAATATTTCTTCCTTCTTTTCCAATAATTCTTCCCTTCACATCCTCTGAATCAACTCTAATAGTAGAGACAGTAAATTCTGCTATATAATCAAGTGCTCCATGACGCATAGCATCTACCACTATTTCCTGAGCTCTGTGATTTGCGGTAAGTTTTGCCT
>CAZQIA010000024.1:0-10612 GCA_964593215.1 uncultured Gammaproteobacteria bacterium | reverse complement strand
AATGTTGCCCCTACCCGTTTCAAAAATGCAGAAACCATAAAAGTGGAAACAAGAGCTCCCAGACCTGCAGCTGCATAAAGATAGCCTAGTCCGGCAGCACCAACATGAAGAGAATTTTTTGCGATAAGAGGCATAACTGTAGAATAAGACCACCCAAAAATTGATATAACACCGGTTAAAAGAATTAATGATCTAATTGTGGGATGAGAAAATGTATAAGATAGGCCGTCTTTTATTGCTTGAATGGGGTGAGCGTGTGCTTTGTTAATAGTGCCTTCCTGCATCTTCATAGGAAAAATGCAAACAATACCCGCAATATAACTTATGGCATTTATAATAAACGCACCGCCAGGTCCAAAAAGGGCAATTAAAATCCCTGCTACTCCCGGGCCTATCACACGAGCGCCATTAAACATTCCAGCGTTAATTGCAATAGCGGATGACAGGTGCTCTTTCTCAACTAGTTCTGTAGTAAACGCCTGACGAGCAGGAAAATCAAGAGCGTTTACAACCCCTAGTAGAAACGCAAGAATCATAATTTCCCAAATATTTATAATATGAAAAACTGTCATGAAGCCATATATAAATGCTAAAATCATTGCAGAAACTTGAGTAGCAACAAGAATTTTTCTTTTCGGAAATCTATCTACAATAACTCCTCCAAATAATGAAAATATAAGGGTGGGAACAGTAGCACATGCAGCTACAAGTCCTATGAGAAACGCCGAGTTTGTTAACGTTAACACTAACCAGCTCTCCGCCACTATCTGAAGCCAAGTTCCAATAAGCGAAACCAGCTGCCCTACAAAATATAGTCTATAATTTCTGCTTTTAAACGCCGGAAATAATTGTATTGTTGTTTTTTTCATAAAATGAAGAAGAATCTATTGTATCAGAAAATCGGCTCCACTATCTATCGTCACAAAGATTAAAATTACTGAGAAGGAGTTGTTCCGTAAATTACTATCTGAGTTCCGGGATTGTCCTCTGTTGCCTGTCTATTCCATCCTGTGGTTTGAGGATCTGCCCAGGCAAATATTTGCTGAGCATCCACTATCCTCATATTCACACACCCGTGACTCATAGGATGTCCAAAATTGTTGTGCCAGTAAGCACCATGAATACTAAAACCCTGGCTCTTTGAAACATCATCATTATAGAAAAACATAGTATATGGAACATTAGGAAGGTCATAAAATGTTCCCAGATTTGGATCTCCTCCAGTCATTCTTGTGTAGCGCAGTTTCACCCAAATATTAAATGTACCTGTTGGAGTTTTATGCCATTTACCCGTAGAAACCGGAAAATCCATAAGTAGTTTGTCCCCTTGGTATGCATACAAATGCTGGGTAGATAAATCAACCTTTATCTGTTTTATACCGGTATTTTCCCCCAACACTTTTGCAGAAGGATTAATGAGTGAGTTTGAAATAACCAAGTCAGGGACAGAAACTTTTCTTCCTTCAAAAACCCCGGATTTTGCTAAGGGATCTAATCTTCCGGACAAATCTTTAATGCAAGAAAAGGAATTAGCGCAAAACTGCGGAACACTTGCAGAGATAACTATAATTCCCAATAATACTGCTACTGCAGAGCCTAAAAATACAAAAACTAACTTTTTAGAAAGTTTAGCTGATCTTCTTTTGTTTGTGTTTTTTTTTGAGGCGGAGAGTCTTTTGTGCTGAGTAGTTTTTTTAGACATGTATTTATAATACGGAGAAAAAATATCCTTTGTAAAGTAGGAATCGCGGAAACTCTTCGCTTGACTTTTATCTTTTTTTATGCTATATTATAGGTCTAATCTCGCCCTCTGTCCTTCTAGTTTTTACCCACAAACTCGTCATCCCGAAACTATTCGAGTGAGTCGGATAGTTTTGAGAGTATGAGTTTTAAAGCTAGCTTATTTGAGCACAATATGTACCTAAAAAACGCATTATTAACCGTTTCTGGTCTTATTTTTATGGGAAACACCCTCATCTTTGGTGTGCCTCAAGCTTCTCAAAATGAGGCTACCTACGTACAAAAAATGTCCCTTCAAGATAGGTACGCAGACAAAGGTGTAAACGAAGTAATGAAGGATAATATCCTTCTCACGCTTGCCTACATGCGTGGGATTGTTCACAGCTCTTCAGATATTGACTGGGAACGTGTAAGAAAACCGTTTGACTATGTTTTTACACTCAAACCTGGTGAAACTTACGCTTTTCAGAAAGACTCTCTTGCCGAGTTTGAACACTCAATAACGGTCACTACAAACCTGCATTTTGCCTCTCAAGAAGGGTTTAAAACCGATGGATATCTCTATGGTGATGGAGTCTGCCACCTTGCATCACTTTTTTACTGGGCTGCAAAAACCGCAAACTTATATGCGGTTGCGCCCACAAATCATGACTTTGCACAAATAAATGAAATTCCAAGAGAATACTCAGTGGCTATTTACTCTCAACCTGATGAGAAAGAGACAAATGCAAATCAAAACTTATACATACAGAACAATTTTGCAGTATCTGTATCGTTTGAGATTTCTTACGATGGAAAAAACCTGGAAGTCAAAATAAAGAAAAATACAGAAGAAAATCCAGCAGCAGTAAGCGAAGAAGTTATCTAATCAAGAATTTATCAAGCTCTACAGACACGTTGAGTGCGATCTCTGATGCAAATCCCACGTAATTTTCTGGAGTTAATTTTAACAGTTCATCCTTAGTCTCTTTTGAAACTTCAAGCGAGGATATAAAATTCCTCCAATCTTTTTCGTCCATTTTTGTACCCCTTGTAGCTTTTTTTAAAATGGCATATGGATCGGATATGTTCTCGTGAGATCGCAGATAAACCTGTACTGCTTCAGAGAGAATACTCCAATCCTTTAAAAGTACCTTACGCACTACTTCTTCTGAAACTGTGATTTTTGAAACTCCTTTTTGAAGGCTCTTTAATCCCAAGAACATATAACCTAAAACTTGACCCAGATTTCTTATTTGAGTACTGTCTCTTAAATCCCTTTGAAGCCTAGAGGAAGAGAGACGTTGAGAAAGCCCTATGATTAAGTCATTTGACAGATAAAAATTTCCCTCAGCATTTTCAAAATCTATTGGGTTTACTTTTTGGGGCATGGTTGAAGACCCCACTTCTCCCTCAACTTTTTTCTGAACAAACCATCCGTCTGATATATACCTCCAGGAATCAGAAGAGAAATCAATTAAAATCCCATTTATTCTTTGGAGTATCTGTAAAGTTTCAATTACGTCTTCGTAGGTATTTATTTGTGTAGTAACCTCATTGTGTGTCAGTCCAAATTGACTTACAAATTCTTCTGAAAATTTTTTCCATTCCGCATATGACTTGTTAGGATAAGAAACATGAAAGGAATTGTAATTTCCAATTGCACCGTTTAGTTTTCCTGTTAATGATGTCTTTTGTAATTTTTGCAGTTCAATTAAGAGTCTTTTTGCAAACACCGCAAATTCTTTCCCGACCGTTGTGGGGACTGCGGGCTGCCCGTGAGTTCTTCCAAGCATAGAAACAGCATGATATTTTTCAATATGTTCTGAAAACTGCAGTAGAAGATTTTTCAACTCCGGCAAAATAACCTCAGAAATAGCCCGCCTCAGAATAAGTCTTTGTGAAATATTGTTAACATCCTCTGAGGTTAAAAATAAATGAATTTTTTCAGAAACATCCACAAGACTTCCTTTCTTTATTTTCTCGCGAATGAAATATTCAACTGCCTTTACGTCATGTGCGGTAGTTTTTTCAATTTCCTTTACTTTCTGTGCGTCATCTAATTCAAAATTAGCAATAATCTGTTTCAAATCACTTTCTTCTTTTGAGGTGATCTTTCTAATAATTCCATTTTTAGAAAGATGTAATAGAAACAACACCTCTACCTCTAATCTTGCGTGAATAAGCGCTTTTTCTGACACATACTCAGCAAGTTTTTCAACTTTTTCTCTATATCTTCCGTCTAAAACACTTATGGATTCTAAAGTATTTATCAAATTTTTCACCTAAAATTCTCTCCTTCCCTCAAGTGCACGGTCAAGAGTAGTCTCATCTGCATATTCTATATCAGCTCCTATTGGTAATCCATGACCTATTCTGCTCGTTTTTATGTTTAAATTTTGCGATTTTAAATCCCGGGCAATAAACATGGCGGTTGCCTCCCCTTCCATAGTTGGATTTGTTGCAAGAATTACTTCCTTAACGTCATCCTGAAGAGTTTTTAACCTGGAAATAAGCTGCGGAATATAAATATCTTCAGGTCCCATACCGCTTAAGGGATCTATAACTCCGTGCAAAACGTGATACAACCCCTTATATTTTCCGCTTTTTTCAATTGCCAAAACATCTAATGCGTCTTCTACAACGCAGATTACACTTTTATCTCGGGAAAAATCTGAACAAATAAAGCAAGGGTCTAAGTCACCAATATTGTAACAAAGAGAACACAATACTGTCTCTTTTTTAAGACTAGTAAGATCCTGAGCAAACTGATCCAAAACATATTGTGGAACATGAAGTAGATAAAAAGATAATCGTTGTGCAGATTTAGGACCAATTCCAGGAAGTTTTTCAAAATCTTCAATAACTTTGGACATTGCCTTGGGAAGTTTCATGGGGTAATTATACCAAAAGTGGGTACCGCAGATGAATTAGACTTTCATGAGTTCCGTCTCTTTCTGAGCCGATAATTCGTCTTAGGAGCGTATTCCGAGAGAATCGAGGAAGAGCACCGTAGATGAATTTAGGATCGTAGCGATGTGAGAACCACAGTAAAGCTATACCTTCATCAATTCAGTCTCTTTCTGAGCCGATAATTCGTCTATTTGTTTTATAAAATCATCAGTTAGTCTTTGTACGTCTTTCTCAACTCTAATTACCTCATCTTCAGACAGTTCCTCTTTCTCTAATTTTTTAGCCTGCTCCATTCCATCATGTCTGGCTTGTCTCATCATAACTTTTCCCGCCTCTGCTTTCTGATGAACCAATTTTACAAACTCTTTTCTTCTTTCTTCAGATAATGGAGGCAAGTTAATCCTAATATAATCTCCGTCTATAATTGGATTTAAACCTACCTGTGCGTCTGCAATTCCGCGCTCAATTTCCCCTATAACTGAGTGGTCAAATGGAGTAATTACTAATGTGTGAACGTCTTGAACGTGAATAGTGGATAACTCCATAACCCGCAATGGAGTTGTTCCGCCGTACGCTTTAATAACTATATTCTCTACAAGCGAGGGGGATGCTTTTCCTGTTCTTACCGTAGCAAAATCAGCACGCAATGAATCCAGGTTTCTTTGCATTTTTTGCTTTACGCTATTTTGAATATCCATAGGTGAAAAGATTACCAGAAACTTCCTGTTTTTACAATACTCACTGATTTAATAAACTTTTTCCTGAAATAACACGCAAGACATCAAAAACTGTGATGAGAAGCATAAGAGATAATAACACCGCAAGACCTATTGCATGAGAAAGTGTTTCATACTTAGGGTTTACCTTCTTTCTAAAAACAGCTTCTATTACTATAAAAAACAGTCTTCCACCGTCTAGTGCCGGGATAGGAAGAACGTTTAAAACCGCAAGGTTAATAGATAAAAGCCCCACAAACCATAATGTTGCATTTACTCCATATGACACAGCCTGCCCGGTGAGCTGAGCAACACCCACTGGACCAGCTACACCTTTAGGTTTTTGCCCATGAAGCACAATATCTGAAACCATCTGTCCCAGCCCCTGAACAATAAGCCAGGAAAATTTTAGAGCCTCAAGTGTTCCAAAGAATGGCGCTTCATACCATGCGTATTTTTTTATTTCAATGTTAGAAATTCCTACGCCTACCGGTCCCTCACCCTTAGGATACGTTTTTCTTGGCATCAGAGAAACGGTAAGTGTTTGACCGTTTCTTGTAATTGTTAAGGAAATTTCCTTCCCCAGATTTTCTTTTACCGTTTTTATAAACTCATCAGTTTTTAATATCTTTCTCCCGTTAAGCTGTAGAATCTCATCTCCAGGTTTAAGCCCAGCAGACTCTGCAGGACTTCCTTTTAAAATGTCTGTAACATGGATGGTTTTTGTGGGAAGGGCAACTCCCTGAGAAGCAAATAAATAAGATATGAGGGTTACCGCAAGAAGAAAATTCATAACTACACCCGCAACCACCACTGAAAAACGCTGCCAGATGGGGCGAGCAAAAAACGCGCGCTTTAAATCCTTTTGAGAGATATCCATTCCGCCCTTTTTGAGGTCTTTTATAGATCCCCCGCCTGCTGAATCTTCTCCAAACAATTTCACAAATCCTCCAACAGGCAAAAGATTAACTGAATATAGAGTTTCACCTTTTTTTATGCCAAAAACACGGGGGGGAAATCCAAAGCCAAACTCCTCTACTTTTATGCCTAATTTTTTTGCCACGAGAAAGTGTCCGAGTTCGTGAATGAGGACTAAAACAGAGAGGATTAAAACAAACGCTATTATAGTAATCAGCATAACCGTACTATTATACAAGAGAAAAAAGATTTCTTAAATATGTCAAAAGCTTGAGTTACACCATTGTTTTATGGTTAATTGAAAGTATGAAGGGAAATAATTTATATGTTTTGTTTATTATTGTTGCAATTTTTCTTGCAATAGCTTTCTCCGGAGGATTTTCCTTCTTTGGAGATGATGAAGACAGTACTGGCTCCTCTGGATCACTGCCTGGAAATGCAACAAAAGGTATTTCTTATAGACTTAGCCCCTGTCCAAATGATGACATTACAGAAAGCACCTCGATTAGACAAACAGTAACCGTTGATTTGAAAAACGATACTGCAGGATACGCTGAGATACAAGTTTTGCTAAATGGTGGGTACACTACAGCTTTCACGAAAACATTTACCCCACCAACGCTCGAGTTTCAAATCCCATTCTCTCAAGCAACAGGAGTAGGACATTTCCCCTGGAAAATACTTTTTTATAAAGGAGCTCCTGGCAGCGGATCACTCCAGGACAGTAAAGCACTAGATGCATCAGATTGTTTTTAAACATGGAAATACTTTTTAAAACTCTTAGAGAAAAACAGATATTCTTTGTCCCTTTTTTGTGTATTCTTTTTATCTTAACTTGTCTAGACTTATTGACTGTTCATAAAGGAACCTACGAAAACTCGCAGAAGATTCTTGGTGCAAAAATTGCTTCAAACCCAACTCCTCTTAAAGGTTGCGCTTTTTATTTTGGCGACCGCTCAAATGGACCTGCGCTTCTTTCTCAGCTCATTTCTTCTTTACCCTCCAGTTTTTTAGATGCTAATAAGCAAAATATTCAAATTGAAATTGCAAAAATTGGATCTCCTATTCCTTTACCCGCAGAGGATGCAAAACATCCTTTCTCTTCCGTGAAAGCAAAATATCCGTATGTTAAAGATGAAGATATGAAGGCAATATGGTATTACGATGGGAATAATTCAGATTCGGTTTTTTTAGATGATTTAATGAATGCTGTTCAACAGTCTGGTTGCAAATCAGCGCCAGGTATACAATTCATACTTACGCTCGTACAACCATCAAGGGATTATTTAGGAGCAACATATTCATGGAAACAAATACCAAGCTTGGATACACCTATTACGATAGTTAGAACCCCCTCCTATGGAGGCTGGGCTATTTCCCCTGATTATTCGAGAGAGGACAAGAATTCTAGTCTTCTTGTTGATGTATCTATACATGAGATAGGACATGGAATAGGACTTGCTCACGCATGCGCCAGCTGCAATTCACAAACAACGCAAGATCTGATAAACGCTTGCTTTGATAGTTGTGAATGGAAAAATGATGTTATGAGCTATGGAAGAAAAAGACCGGCAACAGCAGCTGATCCATATAATAAATTTCTTGCATGTAATCTTGCATATATTGAAGGCGCATCAGTTCCTACGCTTCTTGCTGGAGTAAAAATCCCGCCAAATCCATACCAAACAGAAGGTGCCTGTGATTTGGGGTCAACAGCTCCACCCGGAAGTGGAAGCACTCCCCCACCAGCAGGTAGTACGCCGGCATATACCCCAACTCCAGCCTTTACGCCAACGCCAGGCGGGTCAGGTGGACCTCTGGATCTGCAATTCTACATATTAAACACAGACAAGCAACTTTATACACCAGGCGCTGCTGTTCAACCTGCCATGTATATTAAAAACACAAGCGGATCTGCATGGTCTGGAAGTATAGAGGTGAACATGTGGTACAACACCGCTGAGGGCGCAAATATAATTGAGGAATGCTTAACCACAGGAAAAACCACTGTTCCAGGAAAAACATGTGATACATCAAACATAAAATCTTTCACCTCATCTGTTAATATCCCTGCTGGAACATATGGACAGTTAACCGGGGTTCCTACTTTTACAGCTCCGTCTACTCCTGGCGCATGGGAAGTATACGTGTATATAAACTACAAACACACCCTAACTGAAACTGACTACACAAATAACTTCCAGAATTCAAGCTATGGAGTAAATTGATTAAATGTTTTAAGGATTTTAACTCCTCCGTGGCAATTTTACAGGTTTATCTGAATCCAAAAATGTATGATTTGAGGCCGGTTCACCAATTCCGTTTTTCTTAGCATTTCTGATAGCCTTTAGCTCGTTTTTACTGAGCTCATTTCTTTTTCGGGTTGCCTCTTCGTGTAATCCTCGTGAACCCATGTGGGGATCTGAAAATTCTAATCTTCTACGAGCCATATTGGAATCTATTCTTTTCCGAGTTCTACGCGGGAAAACCTACCGAGAGTGATATTTTCTCCTAATTTTGCAATAGTTTCAGTGATAAGGTCTGAAATTTTTTTAGAGGCATCTCTTATGTATTCCTGCTCTAAAAGCGTTTTATTGTCTTTGGGATTCATAGATGAAACCTGAAGGGCAATTTCATGAGCCAGTGTTTTAAACTCATCTGTTCGCGCAACAAAGTCTGTCTCACACAAAAGCTCTACTAAAACCCCTATTCTCCCACCATGAACATATGATTCAACTAAACCAGAATTAGTTTCTCTGTCTCCTTTTTTAGCAGCCTTCTCAAATCCTTTTTTCTTAAGATACTCTTCTGCTTTTTTAAGGTCTCCCTTAGATTCCTCAAGTGCTTCTCTGCAGTCAGCAATACCAGCACTAGTCTTTTCCCTTAATTCCTTTATCAACTTTGTATCTACCATATTTGTGTTATATAACTATCTTAGTGTTTTTTCGCCTCAAAAACTTTTTTGTCAAATGATTTATAGTAAGAAAAAGTTTTTAACTCTGAGGGCCGAGACCCGAAGAGCAACCTTATTTATCTTCCTTCTTAGCTTTTTTTTCTTCTTTTGCCGCTTCCTTAGCTGCTTCCTTCTCTTTTGCTGCAGCCTCTTTTTCAGCTGCCTTTCCGGCTTCTTTTTTACCTTCAATCCACGCATCCATTAAAAAGCTCGTAATAAGCTTTATGCTTCCTACTGCATCATCATTTGCTGGAATTGCATAGTCTATAAGTGATGGGTCAGCGTTTGTATCTGTTATTCCTACTGTCTCTACATCCATTTTTTGAGCCTCAGAAACTGCTGTATCTTCTCCCTGAGTTCCTATAATAAATAATGCGTCAGGAATTTCTGTCATACTTGAAATTCCACCGTAAAAATCTGTAAGCTTTATTTTTTCTTTCTCAAACATGAGCTGTTCGCGCTTAGTGTAGTCTTCCTTTTTACTTGTAGATAAAAGTTCAGTTATGTCTTTTAGTTTCTTAACGTTTTTTGAGACTTCTGAAAAGTTTGTAAGTGTTCCGCCAACCCATCTTGCAGTAATGGAGTATAATTTTCCTCCACCTTCTTTTAGGCCGCGTCCTACTTCTTCACCTACTATAGCTTTTGCCTGTCTTTTGGTTCCTACCACTATTAATGAACCATCTCTTTTAGAAAGTTCTTTTACGTATTCTGCCGCAGCTAAAAGGCCTTCGCGGGTTTTCTCAAGGTTAATGATGTGAACGTTAGATCTAGCCTCAAAAATATATTCATCAGCCTTTGGATTTCTACGGTTAACCTGATGCCCAAAGTGGCACCCTGCAGTAAGCAATTCTTCAAGTGTAATATCTCGCATGTTTGTAAAATCTTTGAAAAGGGTGAAATACAAGAAATCTCTGTGAAAGTTAGCCCAAGAGAAAACCGTATAGTTTTTGCCCTCCATCCAGCAAGTAGATTCAAAACTATTTTCAGCTGAATGTGTGAATTTTCTAAACTTTTGCTTAGAATAGTAAGTATTATACGTTATCCTTGACTCAAAAACAAGTTTTGCATTGTGCTCAAAAATTCTTACACCATTTCAAATAAATTTTTGAGCACATACTCAACCCAGAAAGAGTTGTAAACGTAAGTTAGATGAGTATATACTAAATTTGTAGTGAAAAAAGCAAAAAGAAAAATAAGCGCAAAAACTCAAAAACATTTGAGCAAAAAAAGGAATGTTTTCTGGAAACGCGGAACAATTACACTCTACGTACTCCTAACAGTAATTATCTTGGGTGCTTTTTTCCTAGCAGGAGGCGTTCCAAAGTTTGATTTCAGCCCTACAGACGGTACTCCGGCAGGAGAAGTTGTTTTAGAAACTCCTGACCCCCAAAGG
>CAZQIA010000023.1:0-11616 GCA_964593215.1 uncultured Gammaproteobacteria bacterium | reverse complement strand
TTCATATAATAACGGTATGAAGATTGATGTTAAAAAGGTGGCAAAATTGGCAAATCTTACTCTCACCCCAGAAGAAGAGCCCAAATTTGAAAAGCAACTCTCAAATATTCTCCAGTATGTAGAACAGCTTAATGAAGTCGACGTTAAAGCTATAAATCCAACCTCCCAGGTAACTGGACTAGAGAATATTACTCGTGAAGACACCACAGAGGATTGTGAATTATCCCAAGAAGAAGCATTGTCAGGTGGAGTTGAAACTCAAAACGGAATGTTTAAAGTAAAAGCACTCATAGAAACATAATGGACGTAACTACGCTTACAATAAGTAACATTTTAGAAGGATACAAATCCAAAAACTTTTCTATCTCTGAGGTAGTTTCAGCGTATCTAGACAGAATTGAAAAGCTAGACCCAAATCTTAACTCTTTTATAACAGTTTGTAAAAAAGAGGCTCTGGATGAAGCAAGGAAAAAAGAAAAAGACGTAAAAGATCTTCCTCTATTTGGTGTACCAATAGCTCTTAAAGACATGTATCTCACAAAAGGAATTAAGACTACTGCTGCTTCTAAAGTTTTAGAAAATTATGTTCCATCATATGACGCAACTGTTGTTAAAAAATTAAGAGATGCAGGAGCGATTATCTTAGGTAAATTAAACCACGATGCATGGGCACACGGAGGAAGTGGAGAAAATTCTGACTTTGGTTTTACAAAAAATCCTTGGAATACTGAGTATGTTCCTGGTGGATCTTCAAGCGGATCAGCTGCTGCAGTAGCTGCTTCTTTAGCACCAATAGCTATGGGAACAGACACTGGTGGATCTATAAGACAACCTGCGTCATTTACAAATACAGTAGGATTGAAGCCTACCTACGGAAGAGTTTCTAGGTCTGGAATTGTGGCTATGGCGTCCTCTTTAGATTCTATAGGGCACTTTACTAAGACCGTTTCTGACTCAGCACGCATCCTTGAAGTAACTGCGGGTCAAGACTTACTGGACGCGACATTAGGAAATAATAAACCCGAAGAATATGAAAAAAACATAGGTAAAGACATAAAAGGCATGAAACTGGGAATTCCTAAAGAATTTATAGGAGAGGGTACTCAAAAAGAGGTAAAAGAAGTGTTTGAAAGAGCAACCAAGGACTTTGAGGCGCTGGGTGCAGAGATAGTAGAAATTTCACTTCCTCATACCAAATATGGAATTGCTGTGTATTACATTTTACAAACAGCAGAAGTAAGCTCAAATCTAGCACGGTATGATGGCGTAAGATATGGGAATCCAAGAACTTTATTTGGGGACGAGGCAAAGCGTAGAATAATGCTAGGCACCTACGTTTTATCTGCTGGATATTATGATGCATATTATAAAAAGGCGATGCAGGTTAGAACTTTGGTAAAAAATGATTATGAAAAGGCGTTTGAGAAGGTAGACGTCTTAATAGCACCTGTTTCTCCCACTCTCCCCTGGAAACTAGGTGAAAAAGTAGGAGATCCGCTGGCAATGTACCTACAAGACGCTCTCACAGTTACCATTAACATAGCTGGAATTCCAGGCTTATCAGTCCCTGCAGGTTTTTCTAATGGTTTACCAGTTGGAATTCAAATCCTAGGGCCACAATTTTCTGAGGGGAAATTATTCCAAATAGGACACGCGTTTGAAGAAAAAACTCAATATTTCAAAGTATTACCAAAATTATCATGAGAGAATGGATGAAACCATCCCGAGATCAGGAACAGCTATACAAAGGCGCAAGTAAGCGTCTTGGAAGGACCCTTGTTATCTCAGCTATAGGAAATACTTCTCTGGGAGCTGGAATAGTTGCTATAGCTAGCGGAAGAACAATTGAGGGCTCTGTAGCAGCTGCTGCAGGAGCAGGAATACAGTTGCACGAACATATAATAAACTCAAGAAGAGGAAGATAGATATGAAATATACACCAATTATAGGGCTTGAAGTGCATGTTGAGCTTAAAACAAAATCTAAAATGTTTTGCAGATGCTCTGCGGACTATTTTGGCAAAGAACCTAACACCCACACGTGTCCTGTATGTTTAGGACTTCCAGGTGCTCTTCCCTACCCCAATAAACAGGCAATAGAATGGTGCATAAAAATAGCTCTAGCTTTAAATTGTAAGATTAATGAATTTTCTAAGTTTGACAGAAAAAACTACTTCTACCCAGATTTAGCCAAAGGGTATCAGACTTCCCAGTATGATCTCCCGTTTGGATATGAAGGATTTATTGAGGTTTTCAAGGAGAAAGGTACAAAGGAGATTAAAAAAATTGGAATAACACGCGTTCACATGGAAGAAGACACTGGAAAATTAACTCATGCGAATGGCGCTTCTCTGGTTGATTTTAATAGGTCTGGTGTTCCACTGGTAGAAATTGTAACTGAACCAGATTTTGAGAATGAATATCAGGTAGTGCAGTACCTTCAAAAACTACAAAAAATCGTACGCTACTTAGGCGTTTCAAACGCTGACATGGAAAAAGGTGATATGCGCCTAGAACCAAATATTTCACTTAGAAAACCGGGCGAGGAAGGCTTACCAAATTACAAAGTAGAAGTAAAAAACATTAATTCATTTAGATTTGTAGAAAAAGCTATTTTATTTGAATTTGATAGACAGGCAAAGATTTTAGATGAGGGAAAAATTCCAGTTCAGGAAACACGTGGATGGAATGAAGCTAAAAATCAAACTATCTCTCAAAGATCCAAAGAAGAAGCACATGACTATAGATATTTCCCAGATCCAGACCTTCCTCCAATTATTTTTACAGCAAAACAGATACAAACTCTGAAAGATGAGCTTCCAGAACTTCCTGACGCTAAACAAAAGAGATTTGAAACAGAATTTGACATTCCTACCGCTGACGCAGAAATATTAACAAGAGAAAAAGACACGGCAGATAAATTTGAAAAGGCTGTAAAAGAAATTAAAGAAACTGACTCTGTATCCGCAAGGGATGTTGCAAACGTAATTGTAAATAAAAAGGTTAATCCAGAAAAAGCGCTAGAAGAAGCACGCAAGATAAAGCAAAAGGATGAAATCGACCCACAGGAATTAAATAATTTGATTTCTTCTGTGTTGTCAGAAAACACTAAAGCGGTTGAAGAGTACAAGGCAGGAAAAGAAAACGCTCTCATGTTTTTGTTAGGACAAACCATGAGAAAAGCAGAAAAAAAACTTGACGCAAACACAGTCAAAAGTGCTATTCTTGAAGCTTTAAAAAACTGAAAGAAATAAACGTTTCCAACTTGAAACAAAACAAGAACGGTTATATACTTGAAGCACTAAAATGACACAGGATAGTAGCAGCGAAAGAAGAATTCCCCCAGTAGGGGATCCACGACCACCAGAAGGACTACCATTTTTAGATAGACAAAGACAAAGAGACAGAACCAACTTCGATCCAGAAAGGGTTAGGGAAGGCAGGAAGGACTTAAGAATTGTCCCTCAGAGTGCTCAATTTATTGTCGAAAGAGTATCAAGAGGTATAATGTCGCCAGAAGACGCAATTGCCGCTCTGGCTCAAAGAGATTCAATCATGCAAAGACAAATAAATAGGGCAAAGGCACAAGCAGAAAGACTAACAGGACAAGCACTTTATGATCAACTCACCGGACTACCCAATCGAAGAGCTTACGAATTAGAATTAAGAAGGTTAATCCAAGAAGGACAACCATTTGGGGCTGCATATTCAGACATTGACCATTTTAAAAGGGTAAATGATATGTTTGGACATGACGCAGGAGACTTAGCTCTAAAAACAGCAGCGTCTACATTGACAGAATCTGTTAGGGAAGAGGACATAGTTATAAGATTTGGCGGAGATGAATTTATCCTACTTTTTCCTGGAGTTAAACAAGAAGACCAATTACAAGAGACTGTTGAAAGAGCCCGACAAAACGTTGCAGCTCAATCGATTCCCCTTGGAAAAGATAGGGACTTTTCTATAACAATGAGCTTTGGAGGTGGAATTTTCAGAGGAAGCGGACAAAAAGAATTCCAAGTATTTAGAGACCGTATAGACAGAGAAGGACTTTTGGAAGGCGCAAAAACAACTCGAAACGCAGTAAGAATAATAAGATAATGCCTGACTTTGTACATCTTCATAATCACTCAGAGTACTCACTCTTGGACGGACTTTCAAAAATTCCAGACATGGTTGCGCGTGTAAAAGAATTGGGAATGAGCGCCATAGCCATAACAGACCATGGCAACATGTATGGAACCATTAAGTTTTACAAAGAATGTAAGGCTCAGGGAATAAAACCAATCATCGGATGTGAAATTTACGTAGCAAAACGCTCCTTACAGGATAAAGAAGCTGGCGTAGATAATGACTATAACCACCTTATCCTGCTTGCAGAAAACAATATCGGCTATAAAAACCTCATGAAGATTGTGTCTGTTGCAAATCTAGATGGCTACTACTACAAACCCAGAACTGACCTGGCTCTTCTAGAAAAATATTCCGAAGGACTTATTTGTTTAACTGCCTGTGTTAATGGATTTGTGGGAGAACCGCTATTATCTGGAAACCAGGAAGAAGCTGAAAAAAGACTCATAAAGCTTTTGAAAATTTTTGGAGAAGGAAATGTCTATATAGAAATGCAAAACCATCTACATGTGCCTCCGCAGGAACCGCTAAACGCAAAGCTTATTGAATTATCAAAAAAATATGCAGTGCCGTTAGTTGCTACAAATGACAACCACTACATAAGAAAAAGTGATGCAGAGGCCCAGGAAATTTTACTTGCCATTCAAACCCAAACTACCATTCTGGATACAGAACGAAAACTCTCCATGATAGATTCCCCGGATTTCTACATTAAATCACCTGAGGAGATGCAGGGACTTTTTATTAAACACCCTGAAGCGGTAGAGAACACCGTAAAGATAGCAGAGCGCTGCAACGTAGAGATTTCATTAGGACACTGGATTCTTCCAAAATTTGAGACTCCTGAGGGGAAAACTACGGGCGAATATCTGCGAGAACTTGTTCAGGAAGGACTTGAGAACAGGTATAAAAAAATAACAGATGAAATTCAAAAACGGGTAGATTACGAACTCTCAGTTATCTTAAAAAAGGGCTATGAAACGTATTTTTTAACAGTTGCTGACTTTGTGAACTGGGCAAAATCTCAAGGAATTAGCGTGGGCCCCGGGCGCGGCTCTGCAGCAGGATCTGTTATCTCCTATGCGCTAAACATCACAGATATTGATCCGTTCTTCTTTAATCTTCCCTTTGAAAGATTCTTAAATCCAGATAGACCCTCTGCGCCGGATATAGATCTGGATTTTGCAGATACCAGACGGGATGAGGTTATTGCGTATGTTACCCAAAAGTACGGGGAAGATAAAGTCGCCCAAATAATTACCTTTGGAACAATGGAGGCACGGGGTTCTGTAAGAGACGCAGGACGCGCGCTGGGAATGCCATACGCGGGACCGGATAGGATTGCAAAAATGATCCCGCCCGGATGGCAGGGCCATGCTATGACCATAGAAAAAGCCTTAGAACAAAGCCAGGAACTTAAAAGGGCATACTTAACTGAACAGGACACTAAAAAGCTTTTAGATATTGCTCAAAAACTTGAGGGTGTTGCACGTCACGCATCAGTTCACGCGGCCGGCGTTGTTATTGCAGACAAACCACTAACGGATTACACTCCTCTTCAAAGAGAAACAAATGGAGATAAAATAGTAACGCAATATGACATGTACACCGTAGGCGAAGACGGTGTAGGACTATTAAAAATGGACTTTCTTGGTCTAAGAAACCTTACGATTATAGAAGAAGCCCTCAGGTTTATTAAGGCTACCAAAAAAATAGAAATTGATTTGACAAACGTACCGCTTGATGACACAAAAACCTACGAACTTCTCTCCTCAGGGGAAACGACAGGAATCTTCCAGCTTGAGTCGGCGGGAATGAGAAGATACATTAAAGAACTAAAACCTACCACTATTTTTGATCTTATGGCCATGGTTGCACTCTACAGACCCGGTCCTATGCAAAATATTCCTGACTTTATTGCAAGAAAACATAACCCGAAACTGATTAATTATCCTGATGCAAGGCTTGAGGAAATCTTAAAAAATTCGTACGGCATATTAACGTTTCAAGATGATGTTTTACTCACAACCATAGAGCTTGCAGGATATTCTTGGCTAGATGCAGATAAATTTAGAAAGGCAATGGGTAAAAAAATTCCGTCTGAAATGAAGAAGCAAAAAGATATTTTTATAGAAGGTGCTTTAAAAAATGGGCTCACCCAGAAAAAAGCAGAGGACATTTTTGAACTTATTGCACCATTTGCAGGGTACGGGTTTAATAAGGCACACGCTGCCTGCTACGCTACTATTGCGTTTAGAACCGGTTATCTAAAAGCTCATTACCCTGTAGAATTTATGACTGCACTTTTAACCGCTGAATCTCGAGGTTCTTCCGGTCCTATAAAAAATGAGAAAATTGCTCAAGCTGTTGCAGAGTGTAAACGGTTAGACGTAACAATTCTTGCTCCTTCTGTTAACTTTTCTCAATCTGATTTTTCAATTGAGAATAATAAGGTAAGATTCGGGCTTTCTGCAATAAAAAACGTAGGAAGTGCTGCCATAGGAAGCATTTTAGAAGCAAGAAAAAATGGAAAATTTTCATCTCTTCAGGATTTTTTATCTCGTGTTGACCTTGCGAAAGTAAACAAAAAAACGGTTGAAAGTTTAATAAAAGCAGGAGCCCTGGATGAGTTTGGAAAAAGATCAGCCCTACTCACCGCATATCCTGAATTTGCAGAAAAAGCCTCACGTGAGCAAAAAAATGTAGCAAAAAACCAGGCTAGCTTGTTTGGAGACTCCGACGAAATCCAAACCCCTACTTCTTCTACTCTCCACAACGTTGAAGAATTTTCTGAACGGGAAAAGCTTATGTTTGAAAAAGAACTTCTGGGGTTTTTTCTCACGAATCATCCGCTTTCTCAGGAACTTGATAACTTATCACAATATATTTCCCATAATCTTTCTGACCTAGAAGAAGAAAAGGAGGGACAGAGTCTAAAAATTGGAGGCTTAGTTTCTTCTGTAAAAAAGATTATCACAAAAAAGAGCAATCAAGAAATGGCTTTTGTCTCTATAGAAGATCACACAGGTATAACCATTGAAATAGTGGTATTTCCTAAAACATTTGAAACAACAAAACAGGTACTCCTACGTGACGCAGTAGTAATAATTGAGGGGAAATTGCAGTTTAAAGATGAGCGTCCGGTAATTATTGCTGAAAACGTAAAGCGTCTCACTAATTAATCTTTTACAATTTTTAGCAAATTCCCCGTTGACTATACTTTTCTCATCTTATAAAATAATGCTGCTCGCAAAAAAGCCATTTGCGAGTTTCTTGTTTTGTAAATAACATGGAATCATTAAAATCTGAACTTATTTTTACTATTTTCGGTTATTCCGTAACAAACACTATAATTGCCACACTTTTTACTGACCTCATTTTAGTTTCTCTTGTATTTGCTATCTCAAAAAATGTTAAAAAAGTTCCGGGAGTTTTGCAGGGAATTACGGAAATAGCAATAGACTACTTTCATAATCTTACAGAACAGGTTGCAGGAAAAAATACAAAGAAGATTTTTCCCTGGTTTGCAAGTTTTTTTATTGCAATTTTCTTCACAAACATATTAGGACTTCTTCCTGGATTTGGAACAATTGGATTCTTTAAACACGCTGAAGAGGGCCATAAGGAATTTATACCTTTACTAAGAGCTGGAACTAGCGATTTCAACACCACACTTGGTCTTGCTACCGTATCTGTTATTGCAACACATATTATCGCAGTTAAAACTATTGGAGTAAAATCATACCTTTCGAAATATTTTTCTTTTAATCCTATTTATCTTTTTGTGGGAATCCTTGAATTAGTCTCAGAATTTACAAAATTATTCTCCCTTTCATTCAGGCTTTTTGGAAATATTTTTGCTGGAGAGGTAGTACTTGCCACTATTTCTTCTCTTTTTGCATTTATTGCACCAATTCCATTTTTACTTTTAGAGATTATTGTTGCGTTAGTTCAGGCTTTAGTATTTGCAATGTTGACAATGGTTTTCATGTCAATATTAGCAACACCACACGGGGAAGGGGGTGAGCATTAAATTATGACATTTGCACTAACAGGAGGTTTAGTTGTTGCCATAGGAGGTATTTTCCCAGCTTTTGCTATTGGACTTATAGGTTTTAAGGCAATGGAAGCAATCGGAAGAAACCCAGAAGCAGCTTCTAAGGTTCTTCCGCCAATGCTTTTGGGAATGGCGTTTGCTGAAGCTATCGCTATTTATTCATTAATCTTAGCATTCATAAAATAGGCAGTGGAGTTCTAACAGAATTTCACTGTCATTGTAAGGTGCTTGAGGTTTGAGTGTGTCGAGAATCTCAGAATGACAGTGAGAAATAAGATATTTCCGCTGTTATAGAATGTATGGAAATATTGCAAAATTTTGGTTTTCAACCAACATTATTTATAGCTCAGATAGTAAACTTTCTGATTTTAGCTTTCGTGTTTAAAAGGTATTTATACAAACCTATTTTAAAAACGTTAAAAGATAGACAGAAAACTATTAAAAAGGGGCTAGAAGATGCTGAGGCGGCTGCAAAAGACAGAGAAGATGCGCTTCTTAAAAAGGAAGAAGTTTTAACTGAAGCTGCAAAAGAGGCGAATAAGATAATCGAAGATACTAAGAAAACTGCAGAGAATCTTAAGGAAGAGATCCTAACATCTGCAAAGCAGGAGGCTGAGAAAATAATTTCTTCTGCAAAAACCCAGGCAGATTTACAAATGACAGACATGGAGAAGCGTGCCAAGAAAGCGTCACTAGACAACTCTATGGTAATTTTAGAAAAAGCACTTTCGTCTATGCTCACAAGAGACGAGAAAGAAAAAATTCTGGCTCGTTCTATAAAGTCTTTAAAAGACGCTGATTAAATATGATTAACGTTTCATTAAAAAAAGTTGCGGCTAAAATAGCTGAAGATAACACGCTCTCAGAAAAAGATGCGCAAAAAATAATAAATAACTTAAGTCTTAAAGAGCTAAAGGTTTTAGCTTCACTATTAAAAACTGAGGATGAAAAAAATACTATTGAAATTGTTTCATCTGACGAACTATCAAAAGAAACAAAGAAAGTATTGCTTCAAAAATTTAACAACATGAGAATTAAAGAAAAAGTTGATAAAAATCTTGGAGCTGGAATTAAGATTAAGGCTTATGATATGATTTATGACTTAACGCTAAAAGGTTCTATCGGACAAATTGTAGAAAATGTTGAAGATAGTTTGTAGTTTTCTTTAAAATTTTTATTTATAATACGCATATGGCAAAAAATACATTTACAACAGAAGAGTTTATTTCAGAAATTGAGAAAAAGATTTCAGGAATGGAAAACAATCCAAAAGCACAAAACGTTGGAACAGTACTTTTTGTGGGAGACGGAATTGTAAGAGCAAGTGGCCTAACACACGCTGGATTTGGAGAGGAAGTGGAATTTGAAGATAAAACCCGCGGATTGGTACTTAATTTGAATGAGGATGAAGTTTCAATTATTCTTCTCTCACCTTCTCTTACTATTCAGGAAGGCGACACGGTAAAAACTACTGGTAAAATTTTAAGCATTGAGGTTTCAGATGATATTATTGGACGAGTTGTAGATCCTCTTGGAGTCGCACTTGATGGTAAACCTCTTAAGCTTAAAAATCCCAAAACCTACCCACTTGAAAGAATCGCTGCGGGAGTTGTTGAAAGAGTCCCGGTTGATACACCATTAAAAACAGGAATTAAATCAATCGATGCGATGACACCAATAGGACGCGGACAAAGAGAGCTTATTATTGGAGACAGAAACACAGGAAAAACAGCAATCGCAATAGATACCATTATTAACCAGAAGAAAAAAGATTTAGGGTTAAAGCAGGTTATTTGCGTATATTGTGCAATTGGACAAAAACGCGGGAACGTTGCAAAAACTGTTGCCCTTCTTGAAGCTCAAGGAGCAATGGAATACACCATCGTAGTTGCGTCATCCGCTTCAGATCCTGCTTCTCTTCAATTTTTGGCACCATTTTCAGCAACGGCAATTGCAGAATACTTTATGGAACAAGGGAAAGATGTTTTAGTGGTCTATGATGATCTTTCCAAACACGCAACTTCCTACCGTCAAATTTCATTAGTTTTGCGCAGACCGGCTGGCCGCGAAGCATACCCTGGAGACATTTTTTACCTTCACAGCAGACTTCTTGAACGCTCAGTTAGAATGTCTGAAGAACATAAAGGCGGATCCATCACATCCCTTCCTATTATTGAAACACAAGCAGGAGACAATTCGGCATATATTCCTACAAATGTCATATCTATTACTGATGGGCAAATTTACCTAGAAACGGATCTTTTTAACGCAGGTACTAGACCTGCTATAAACGTAGGACTATCAGTTTCTCGTGTTGGAGGAGCAGCTCAGGCAAAACCTATGAAGCAAATTGCGGGACCTTTAAGACTGGAACTTGCACAATTTAGGTCTCTTGCAGCATTTGCTCAGTTTGGATCAGATTTAGACGCAGAAACTCAAAAACAGATTGATAGGGGTAAAAGAGTTTCTGAAATTCTCAATCAACCCCAATACACACCCATGGACGAAGTTTCTCAAGTAATTAGCATTTACTCAGCCACTTCCGGCGCGCTTGATGACTTTCCTGTTGAAAAAATTAGAGAATTTGAAAGTAAAGTTGCAGCTTTTGTTAAAACCAGAGCTAAAAAAGCCGTTGAAGCAATTTCTAAGGGTGAGAAATTAGACGAAAAATTGCAAAAGGAGTTAAAAGACGCAATAATTGCATTTAAAAAAACCATAAAGTAAGTAAATATGGCTCAAAATTTACAACTTCTTAAAAGAAGGATTAAAACAGCAAAAAACGTATCTCAAATAGCAAAAGCTATGGAGATGATGTCAGCATCCAAAATAAAAAGAGCACAAAAAACAGTTGAAAATAATAAACCGTATGTTAAAAAAATTGAGGAAATTACAAGTCAACTCATAACACACACAGATATGAAAAACTTTACACACCCATATATTACAGGCAACTCTTCAGAAAAAAAACTTCTCATTGCCATTTCTCCGGATAAAGGACTCTGCGGATCCTTAAACACAAATCTCTTTAAAAAACTTTTGTCTTTAGAGTCAAAAGACACAAAGGTTGTTACAATTGGTAAAAAGGTTGAGAAGTTTGCATCTAGAATGTCTACTGAGTTTGTGGCCTCGTTCCCTATGGGAAATACTATTCCTAGATTTACCAATGTTTTTGAGATTGTAAAGCTTATTGAGATGTACTATAACACCGGTGAGGTTGGAACAGTTGAGGTTTTGTTTACAGAATTTCACTCATTTTTCCAACAAATTCCAGTGATTAAAAAGCTTCTCCCAATAGATACCTCAGTATTTGCAAACGAAACAAATTCATTCTACCTTTTTGAGCCAAACACTCAATCCCTACTTGAAACACTCCTTCCTCAATATATTGAAACAGCTATTTACAGTGCTCTTTTAGAAGCTTATACATCT
>CAZQIA010000022.1:0-11791 GCA_964593215.1 uncultured Gammaproteobacteria bacterium | reverse complement strand
AAGAAGTGAATAAACAATGTTACGTATCAACTGCCAGAAAGAAGAAAGTGGATTTCCTCTATTAGAACAGGCACCGTCAACATTTCTTGTTACGCAGGCCCAGTCGTAGTTTCTTAGTGTCCAATCAAGAAAATCTCCGGATCTGCTAGCAGTTTTTCCAACAAATGTAACATTTGCATCAGGGATAAAATCTCCGTCTTTGGCCTCTCCTGTAGTAATCCCAACCCCTGGTGTTGTGTTGTCTGCCACCCTAAGCTTTATGGGCGTAGGGGCTGAGAGAGACGTTTGCGTAACGTTTTGAGCAAATGAAATTTCTGAAAAAAAGAAAATAAAGAAAATAAAGGATAGAATAAAAATGGGCAGCTTTTTAAACATAGGTTTATGAAAACCCTGGAATTCTTAAAATTCCTCCGGCTATAAATTCTATAAACACAAACCCAAATATTGCTAAAAGTAAACCTACTATTGCGTAAAAAATATATTCTTTTCCTTTTTGAAGCTTCTCAGGGTTTCCTCCGGATGTCATAACCTGATAACCACCATAAATAAGAAACAGCATCCCAACCATCCCAATAAGAGATAGCCCTATTCCATAGAATTTTTCCACAAAACCAATAGGATTATTGGGCAGACAACCTAAATCTGTTGCTACCTCATCTATAGCACATGCCATACACATTTATAGTAGCACACATTTCCTTGTCTATACAATCTTTTACACGTATAATAATGCCATGAAAACAATAACTTTGTGCTCCTCTATGTCCTTTTACCCAGAGGTGTTAGTCATTGGACAAAAACTTGAAAAAATAGGATGGAATGTTTTGTATCCTGAGTCAGCACTTATTATGAAGAAAAGAAATAACTTCGACCCCAAAGAATTTAGAAAACTCATAACTGCAAAGGAAAAAGGAAGGTTCATAAAGCTTCATTTTGGAAAAGAATTACAATCCAATGCAGTTCTTATTGTAAACAAGACTAAAAACGGAATTAAAGGATATGTTGGAGCAAATGCTATAATGGAGATGGGAATAGCATTTAATGCAGGAATTAAGATTTACCTACTTCATACATTTTCAAAAACCCACCCATTTTTTGATGAGCTTTCAGCAATGGAACCTATAATCCTTAATGGAAAACTTGAAAGCTTAAAATAATTTCCCTCCTATAATAGCCCCCTTATCATCTGGAGAAATCAGTATTGGACTCCCTTCTTCATCAGGAACGCCTAACGTTAATGATTGGGACATAAACGGTCCAATTTGTTTTTCAGGAAAATTAACTACCCCAAGGATAAATTTTCCAAGTAATTCTTCTTTTTTATAATGCTTGGTAAACTGTCCGCTGGAGCGTTTTTTCCCAATCTCTGACCCAAAATCTATGGTTAATTTATATGCAGGCTTTCTTGCTTCAGGAAAGTCCTCAACATTTATTATTTTACCTAAACGTATGTCCACTTTTGCAAAATCATCATACGTAATCATGTATTCTCACCTCCAATCATTTTTTCGACAAATTAAATAAAATAGAAAAAAAACGGATTGATCCTGAGGCTCGTGGGCCAAAGGACAACCTCATCTGAATGCATCTGTTGTTACGTAAAGCACTCTTCCCCTAGAAATTTGTACTTGTCCTTTGCCCTCATTAGAAACGTTTATCTTTCTTCTCTCTCTATGACATCTCGTTTGAAGTTCTTTCGTTTTTCCAATTTCTAACTCAACATATTTGTACCCTAGTTTTTTATGCTCAGAGAAGGACAACCCAACTTCTCCTACGTGTGTTTCATATCTCCCATCATAATCTGGAAGCTCTGCGATAACTTCTCGGTTTTTTGAAGGAACAACTCCCTTTTCTGTATTTACAAATTGTCCAATTTCAATTTTTGTAACCATATTTTTGCATAAAAAAACCTCCCTTTGTGGGAGGTCTGTAAAATATCTACTCTTTAAACCTTTACATCTTCCCACGCAAATGACATCTCATTGGGATGTCCTGCGTAGGCATTGGCAAAGATACGTTTCTCATTTGAATCATTATAGCAAATTTATTTAAAAAATCTATCGAGAGGTAACGGTTACTGTAGATGTAGAGGTATTTCCTGATGTGTCATACGCTTTTGCGCTTATAACGTACGTTGCTCCTCTTATGTTTGGAACTCTCCATGAACTACTATACTGATAAGTTGTATCCGTTGAGAGCAATACTGAATTCACATAAAACTCAACCTTCTGAATTTTTACGTTATCAGAGGCAGTTGCACGAATAGTTATATTGTTACCTCTTGACACCCTATTTCCATCACCAGGATTTGTAATAGAAACAGTTGGTGGAATAGAATCTACGGGAGTTGGGATAGGAGTTAGTGTTGGGCTAGGACTCGCAGTTGGAGTTGGGGACAGTGTAGGTGTCGGAGTAGCGGTTGGAGTTAGTAATATATTTACTCCTCCAAATCCACCAATCCCATTAGGGGTACCTAAACCTGTAGGCCCATCAAATCCAGTTGCCCCATTACACATAACTGTCGCACAACTTCCATTTGACCCACTTGTTATATCATGAAAGTTGGAAGACATGTTATTTAAGTAGAGAATCGATGCTGCTTGAACGTTAGGTTCTAATTTTATTCCCATTGCAAAAGCTGCCGCAATAATTGGCGAAGAAAGACTCGTCCCCCCAATCTGCCACCATCCTTTTTGTCCATTGTAGAATGTTGAGTCATAAACAGCTGCGCCGGTATTTGGATCCGCAACGGCTGCAATATCTGCAATTGCTCTAAAAGTTCCACAGTTAGTAAGATTCCAATTTTGAAGACTATTTTGCCATAAATTTGCTGTTTCATATGCGCTACATCCGCCGCCAGCGTTTGTCCAAACTGTTTCGGATGAATATGTTAAGTCTGTGAATAAATTTAACGTAGTTCCTCCCACTGCTACCACATTGGGGGACGCTGCAGGATACTCAGCTCCATAACCGCTATCTCCAGAAGATGCGGTTACCGCAATTCCTGGATGATTATAAAAAGAATCGTAGACTTTTTCTCCATTCCATTCTCCCGCACCGTAACTGTTGGAAATTGCAACCGCACCTAAATTTGCGGCGGTATTTACTCCGGTTGCAAGGTCAGTAAATGTGTTTGAGTATGTTTCAACAAGTAATATCTTGCATGTTTGACAGATTGCATGAGCAACCTCTACATCTAATGCGGTTTCCATAGCCCACCCGGAGTTTACTGTTGAAGGCAAAGAACTTCCTCCCAATTCATTTACAACCTGAAGACATCCGTTAGCCTTTGTACAGGGAGGTAAACCAAAATAAGAAGAATATACATTCAAATCATTTTCTATAGTAGGCATATGATACGCATCAACTATTGCTATCGTTGGCCCAAATACAAGAGGAGTACTACATACGGAAGAAATAACTCCGCCAGGAGAACAAGGCAGCTGGTATGCTGTATGGAAAGCTGCAGGCGTAAGACTTGAAGAAAATGGAATAGAACCTGCTAATGGTGTTGCTGCATCATCTAGGGTAGTTACCTTTGCATGACAATTTGCCAAATGACCAGAAGAGATATCGCATACTTTCTTAAATGGTCTTTTTGTAAATTGTCTTAATTTCTTTGAAATTTTGGGAGATACACTTTGCGCCTGCACATTATAATTTAATGTGCCAAAAAGAATAAATACTGTCAAGAAAAGAATTACAGCAAGAAAAAGTAGTCTAAAGAAATTCATGGAAACTTGCTACAGTGTAGGACTAATAGGAGAAAAATGCAAGCAAATCTTAATTGACGACTTCACCCTCAACCGCTTCCTCTTTGTCTTCTGCTTTTGCTTCTTCGTTTGAAGAAGGGGCATCTTCTTTAGGCTGTTCACCTGTGTCAGCTCCTGGCTGTCCACTTGCTGCCTGCTGCATCTGTTCACCTATTTTTGATAAGTGATCTGAAAGCTCTGTTGTTTTTGCTTCGATTTCTGCCTTATCATCAGACGAAAGAGCTTTTTTAAGATTCTCAATTTTTCCCTCAACATCTTTTTTCAAGTCTTCTGGAACTTTATTCCCTAAATCTTTCAATGACTTTTCTGCAGTAAATATGAGCCCATCCGCTCTATTTTTAAGATCGATCATATCTTTTTTCTTCTCATCTTCTTCAGCATTTGCTTCTGCTTCTTTGGTCATTCTTTCAACTTCTTCTTTGGAAAGACCTGTTCCGCCAGTAATTTTTATGCTCTGGGTCTTTCCAGTTGCGTTGTCTTTTGCGGTAACTGACAGAATTCCAGATGCATCTATATCAAATGTAACTTCAATTTGAGGAACACCGCGCGGAGCCGGAGGAATTCCGTCTAAAATAAAACGTCCTAAAGATTTATTATCCGCTGCCATAGGACGCTCTCCCTGGGAAACATGGATTTCCACCTGCGTTTGATTATCTGCTGCTGTTGAGAAAACCTGAGATTTTTTGGTTGGTATAGTGGTATTTCTTGTAATAAGAGGCGTTGCAACCCCTCCTAATGTCTCTATTCCCAATGTAAGAGGTGTAACATCCAGCAAAAGAACATCTTTTACGTCTCCTCCTAAAACACCTGCCTGTACAGCAGCTCCAACAGCAACAACCTCATCTGGGTTAACTGATTTATTAGGTTCTTTTCCAAAAAATTTAGTAACCTCATCTACAATTTTAGGCATTCTAGTCATGCCTCCTACCAAAATGATTTCATTAATATCTGATGCCTTCATCCCTGCGTCTTTTAGCGCGTCTTCTACGGGTTTGAAGGATTTAGTGATCAACTCTCCAACAATACTCTCAAGCTTTGCTCTGCTTAACTTCATTGTTAAATGAAGTGGTCCATTAGGCCCTTGGGTAATAAACGGCTGATTAATTTCTGCCTCCTGTGAAGATGAAAGCTCAATCTTTGCTTTTTCCGCAGACTCTTTTAAGCGTTGTAACGCTTGGGAATCTTTTCTTAAGTCAATCTGATTTTCCTTTTTAAATTCATCAGCAAGATAATCAATAATTTTTTGGTCAAAGTCATCTCCTCCTAAATGCGTGTCTCCATTTGTTGCCTTAACTTCATATACTCCCTCTCCCAATTCTAAAATAGAGATATCAAAAGTTCCTCCGCCCATGTCATAAACCGCAATAGTATGTGCATGTTTTTTATCAAGTCCGTACGCAAGCGCAGCAGCAGTAGGCTCATTTACAATTCTTAAAACTTCAAGTCCCGCAATTTCTCCAGCCTGTTTTGTAGCTTCGCGCTGCGCATCATCAAAATATGCCGGAACTGTTATAACTGCTTGAGTTACTTTTTCACCCAAATAAGATTCCGCATCAGTTTTTAGCTTCTGGAGAATCATTGCTGAAATTTCCTGAGGAGTATATGTTTTTCCGTCAACTTCTACAACGGCAGCGCCTTCTTTTCCTGCCTTTACGGTGTACGGAAGAAGTTTTAAATCGTCTTGAACTGATTTCTCATTAAGTCTTCTTCCCACTAAGCGCTTTATTGAAAAAACAATTCTCTTAGGTTTTAAAACCATTTGACGCTTTGCAACGTCTCCTACTACGCGGTCAACTGGATCTACCACAGATGGAGTTACATTTCTTCCTTCTGCAGAAAATATTACCTTAGGAGATCCTCCCTCCATAACTGCTACGCATGAATTTGTTGTACCTAAGTCAATTCCAATTATTTTAGACATAATTTTATTTTATAAAATTTGGATAAAATATGTTGAGGCTCATGTATCCTTGAGTTGAACATATTTTAGACATACCTTTTTCCTTTCTTTATATTTTACTAATAAGTAGATTTACTTCAAATATTTAATTCTATAACTAAATATCTCAAATTAATTTACTTTCCCTCCCACTTTTACTCTTGCCGGACGTATAACTTTCCCGTACATAGTGAATCCTGGCTGAGCCTCCTCTAAAACCTGATTCTCTTCACCCTCAACTACATCTATTGCTTCCATTGTTTCTGCGTTATATTCTTTTCCAACTGTCTCTACTTTTTCTATTCCAGCCTGCTTTAAAACATCTAATACATGTTTTACGGTAATTTTTAAATTTTGGTCTTGTGTATATTTGTCTGCTAACAAAAGTGTATCAAATGCTGGAAGCAGACTCTCAACTAGATTTTTATTAGCAAATTTGACAAATTCTAGCTTTTCTTCACGCTGTCTATTTTCAAGGTTCCTATAATCTGCAACGGCTCGTTTTAACTGCTCTTCCAAATCTTTTACTTTTTCTTCCAGTTCATCTGTTTGACCATCAAGCTCTTCATTTTCTTTTTCATCATTTTCTACTACTTGTTCTTCTTTTTTCTTTTTTTTATCCATACGCTAAACATGAATTTATATGTACTCTACCAATCAGCTACTTCTCCAATCAGATCCCCGAAAAATCTTACGGTTGGGACTATCATTTCATATCTAATTCTTGCAGGCCCCACAATTCCTATAGAACCTTTGTGATCTTTTGTCTGAAATCTTGCAAACACAAAACTGTATGGCCTAAAAACCTCATTTCCTAATTCATCTCCTAGAAAAATTCCTAAATTATTCTCAATTCTTTTTGCAATCATTTCAAAACATGAAGCGTTATCTAAAATGGCAAGAAGATTTTTAGCAACATCTATATCGTAAAACTCCGGCATCTCTAAGATATTTGCATACCCTGAGTAGAAAATGTCTCCTTCGTCAGTAGTTGTTACTGCAAGTGTATGGGTTTTTTTAGCAAGATCACGGGTAACCTCACGCAAAAATTTATCTTCGTGAGATCTAAGATCCCATACGTGTTCTTTTGCCTGAACTTCATCTGCAACTGAAAGCTCTTTTTCTTTCATTAGTTCATTAATGTAAAGTTTTAAAGCTTTTGTAGTTGGAATTCTTCCCGCAGATGTATGAGGTTTTGAAAGGTATCCCAATCTAACCATTTCAGCCATCTCATTTCTTATAGTTGCGGGGGAAACCCCAATATCATGCTTTTTTTCAAGCGTTTCAGACCCAACAGGTTCAGCGTTGTCAATGTACTCCTTAACAATTAATTTTAAGATGCCAACTTGTCTTGGCGTAAGATCATACATAGTAGCTACGTAAATTCGAATAAATCTTATTCGATAGCTTAAGTTAGCAATAATATAGCATGACTGCTAAAACCTGTCAAGAGGTATTTTGTTATAATTCAAAAAATGAGAAGAGACCTTGCGGTAAACTTCAATAGTATTGATTTAATAATCTTAGATGTAGACGCAACGCTTATTGATACTGCTGATTTTATTGAACGTACATTTATTCAAACTTTTGAAAAAAACGGTGTAAAAGTTACAGCAGAAAAATTAAGAAAAGTTGTTACAAAACCCGCGATAGATATTTTTAATGAATTATCTCCTCAAATAAATCCACACGAAGCATTAAGATATCTCTCATTACTACAATCCAGTCTCTTTCACACTGTACAAACACTTCCGGAAGCAAAGGAGTTTCTAAAAAAGAGTAAAGAAAAGAATAAAAAAATCGCAACCGTTACTTCCCGCCGCAGAGACACCGGAGTTGAACTTCTGAAGTTGCATGGTCTTCATGAGTACATTGATCAATCAATTTTCTTTGATGATGTTACCCACGCAAAACCACATCCGGAATCAATTTTGAAGGTTCTAAGTCATTTCAAGGAAAAAAAAGAAAATGCGGTTATGATTGGTGATTCTGCCGTAGACATAGAAGCAGGAAAAAATGCTGGAGTCAAAACTATTGGCGTATTAACTGGGTTTGATAACAGAACCCTACACACTTCTAATCCTGATATTTTACTAAAAGATATCGCAGAGGTTTCAAGGCTATTTCATGCTTGATTTAGACCTATATTTCTGTTAAAGTTGAGGTCGATCAACTGCCAAAAAAGTCAAAATGACTCAAAACAGCGTACAAAAATTAAACGGTTCATTCGCCGGAAAGGATATTGTTTCACTTGATCAATTCACAGCTCAAGACATTAAAAAGGTATTAAGTCTTGCAAAAAAACTAAAGCCTCTCAGGGAAAAAGGGAAACCCTCAAAAATTTTAACCGGAAAAATCATCACGCTTCTTTTTTATGAACCTTCTTCCAGAACATATTCCTCGTTTGCTTCAGCTTCACAACAATTAGGTGCAGGAATTATTCCCATTCAAGACGCAAAAACCGCTTCTTCTGTTTATAAAGGCGAAACGCTTCCTGACACCATAAACACTTTGGAAAGTTATAGTGATGTTATAGTAATGCGCCACCCCCAAAATGGAAGTGCTATGGAGGCTGCTAGAGCTGGAAGCATACCTATAATAAATGCCGGAGACGGAACCAATGAACACCCCACTCAAACACTTCTAGACCTCTACACTATTTTTGAACACACAAAAAGACTGGATAATCTCACAGGGCTTCTTGCAGGAGACATGCTAAACGGGAGAACAGTAAAGTCTTTAATAAGAGCCTTAGCTTTATTCAAAGGAAATACGCTGTACCTACTCTCTCCGGAGAAGTTAAAATTATCACGGGAAGAGCTTAAGGATTTAGAAAAACGTGGAGTAAAATTGGTTGAAATATCAAAAGAAAGCGACATTCCTGAAAAAGCTGATTTTTGGTACTGGACCCGTGTTCAGAAAGAACGGTTTGCGAATGAAAAAGATTATGAGGCAATAAAAAATAAATTTATTCTGTCTCCTGATTTAGTAAAGAAGTATGCATACAAAAAAACTATCTTCATGCATCCTCTCCCACGTGTAGGAGAAATTGAAACAAGCGTTGATAATGATCCGCGCGCTGTATATTTAAAGACTCAAATGAGAAATGGGGTTTATGTCAGAATGGCGCTTTTAGCACTGGTGTTAGGAAAGTCATAAAACTATGAAAGGTAAACTTACCCTTCAAGACGGCACAGTGCTTGAAGGTCAATCATTTGGAAAAGAAATTTCAACTTCTGGTGAAGTAGTTTTCTCTACTGGAATGTCAGGATACCCAGAAAGTATGACTGATCCTTCCTACGAAGGACAAATTTTGGTTTTCACTTACCCTCTTATTGGAAATTATGGTGTTTCTGAAAAGGAATTTTTTGAATCTCAAAAAATTCATGTAAAAGCAATTATTGTTTGCAACTACACAGATACCCCGTCCCACTTCTCTAGCAAAAAAACATTATCAGACTGGCTTAAAGAAGAAAATATTCCTGCTTTAGAAATTTCAGATACCAGGTTTTTGGCACAAAAACTACGGGTAAAAGGGACGATGCTTGGGAAAATTACATTTTCTAAAGACGTAGAATTTTATGATCCTAATCTAGAGAATTTAGTTGCAAACGTTTCCGTTAAAAAACCTGTTACTCAAGGTAAAGGGAAGAAAAAAATAGTTTTATTTGACTGCGGTGCTAAAAAAAACATAGAAAGAAGTCTTCTAAAACGTGATGTGCAAGTAGTTACTGTACCTTGGGATTATAATGTTTTTGAGCATAAGACAAAGTTTGACGGGATTTTAATCTCAAATGGACCAGGAGATCCTAAAATGGCTGGCAAAACTATAGAAATTATTAAAAAAGCATTAGACAAAAAAATTCCCACCTTTGGAATCTGCCTGGGGAATCAACTTCTAGCTTTAGCAGCGGGTGGAGATACCTATAAATTAAAGTTTGGTCATAGATCTCAAAATCAACCCTGCATTATGGAAGGGTCAAAAAGGTGTTACATTACTACTCAGAATCATGGATTTGCGGTTGGAAAAATTCCACCAGGTTTTAAAGCGTGGTTTACAAACGCAAATGACGGAACAAATGAAGGAATAATCCATAAATCTCTACCGTTTATGTCCGTTCAATTTCACCCAGAATCTTTTCCAGGACCACAAGATACTGATTGGTTGTTTGACAATTTCTTAGAAAAACTATGAAGAACCAAACGCAAAAAATTAAAAAAATTTTACTACTAGGGTCTGGTGCGCTAAAAATAGGACAAGCTGGAGAATTTGATTATTCCGGATCTCAAGCAATAAAAGCCTTTAAAGAAGAAGGAATAAAAACTGTCCTTATTAATCCAAATATTGCAACCATCCAAACTTCAGAATTTTTAGCTGACAAAGTATATTTTCTTCCGGTTGATGAGCATTTTGTGGAAGAAGTTGTTAAAAAAGAAAAGCCTGATGCTATTGCGCTTTCTTTTGGTGGACAGACAGCATTAAACTGCGGGATTAATTTATATAAAAATGGGATTTTGAAAAAATATGGCGTTGAGGTTTTAGGAACATCGGTAGAGAGTATTATTAAATCCGAAGATAGAGACCTTTTTGCAAAACATCTTAAAAAAATAGATGTTCACACTCCTGAAAGCGAAGCCGCAGGAAGTTTAGAGAAAGCAGAAAAGATTATGAAAAAGTTAGGCCTCCCTGTTATGGTACGTGCTGGGTTTGCATTGGGCGGTCAAAAATCAGGGGTTTGCTATACAAAAGAAGAATTTGAAGAAAAAGTTAAAACGGCACTAGCATTTTCTCCTCAGGTGTTAGTAGAAAAATATTTACACCACTGGAAAGAAATTGAGTATGAAGTGGTACGGGATAAATATGACAACTGTGTAACCGTTTGTAACATGGAGAACATGGACCCTCTGGGAATTCACACCGGGGAATCTATTGTGGTGGCACCTTCTCAAACATTAACTAACTTTGAGTATCAGTACTTGCGCGACATTTCTATAAAAATAGTAAGAAGTTTAAATATCATTGGAGAATGTAACGTTCAATTTGCTTTAAATCCGAATCCGAAGTCAGATAAACAATCTTCAGAACAAGCAATAGACTATCAAGTAATAGAATTAAACCCAAGACTTTCTAGATCTTCTGCTCTTGCTTCTAAAGCAACTGGCTATCCTTTAGCATATGTTGCGGCAAAATTGATTTTAGGAAAAGGCATGACGGATGTTAAAAATCAGGTTACTCAAGTAACCCAGTCTTGCTTTGAACCGGCACTGGATTATTTAGTGGTAAAAATCCCAAGATGGGATCTGGAAAAATTTAAAGGGGTTGAGGAAAAAATTGGGTCTTCTATGAAATCTGTAGGAGAAATAATGAGCATAGGAAGAAGTTTTGAAGAGGCCTTACAAAAAGCAATTAGAATGCTTGGAACAAATGCACAAGGAGTAACAGAAAATAATTTTCCAAAAGACAAAAAAACAATTTTTAATTATCTAAAAACTCCAACTCCAAAACGTGTGTATGCCATATCTGAGGCGTTTAATCGTGGTTTTACAGTTTCCGAGATTTATAAAATCACAGGTATTGATCCATGGTTTTTGTATCCAATAGAAAAAATTGTAAAACACGAGAAAAAAATAAAAAGAGAAAAATCATTAGAAAAAGAAACACTTTTGACTGCAAAAAAGTTAGGAATTTCAGACAAACAAATTGGAAAACTCATTAATAAAACTGAAAAAGAGGTGAGAGTTTTAAGAACTAAGTTAGGAATAATCCCTCATGCTTTACAAATAGATACGCTTGCAGGGGAATTTCCTGCTCAAACAAATTATCTCTACATGTCCTACCATACAACGTTTTCAGACGTAAAACCTTTAGACAAAAAAGGTGTAATGGTCTTAGGGTCTGGTCCATATAGGATTGGTTCTTCCGTAGAGTTTGATTGGACATGTGTTAACACTGCAATAAATCTCAAAAAGTATAAAAAGGAATCTATTATTGTAAACTGCAACCCAGAGACTGTTTCTACTGATTACGATATTTCAGATAGACTTTACTTTGAAGAATTAACTTTAGAGCGGATATTAG
>CAZQIA010000021.1:0-12088 GCA_964593215.1 uncultured Gammaproteobacteria bacterium | reverse complement strand
TGAGCTGATGAAGTTGTAACTATGCTGGGGGATAATCCATAGAAGAAATTTCCAACTCTTTTTACCACCGGAGAAAGTGCCAGATTCACATATCCTGTACCTTGCGGTAGCGTTTCACCAGTGGATACATTTGAGGCGGTAACTAATGGAACCATTGTGTTAGGCTCCATATACATATAGAAAGGGATTTTTGCGGAAGAGGTCGCCTGATCATCAAAATCTCCCCCAATAGCTCGAGTTAACTGATTACTGTCATTCACCCTTTGAAGCTTGACCCCTTTATCAAAAAAGTATTTAACAGGAACATATGATACATTTCCAACGGCTTCTCCTGTGTGTCCGTTTACCATAACATCTACCTCTTTCACGGTGTTATCAAACCTCTGCAGAAGTGATGATTTAAATGACAACAAAACAACAAGAGACAAGAGCAAAAAAGGGATAGTTAGAAAAACTATTTTTCTTTTTTGGTAAAAAATAATGATAAGAATGGAAATGAACAATACGAAAAATGAAACTCTGGAGACCGTTAAAATCATTATTCCAAATCCTAGTACGACAAGAAATGTTAATAAAAACTTAAGAATATAATTCCTCACGCCAAATATAAGTCCTGCTACAATTGGCACCATTAAAACTAGATATGCTGCCAGATCATAATGTCCTGCAAACGTGGAAGGAAGCCTTGAAAGCGCTGACAAATGAATGGGAACTCCTTTGGCAAATTCCTCATTCATGGTAAGAAAAGCTGGAAATGAAAGATATTTTTGTCCTAAACCGTACAGACAAACAGCAAGTAAAGTGGTACACAATGTGGCTATGAGGGGAATTAAAGCTTTTTTACTGCGAATAGATGAATATCCCACAAAAAATAGACTGAGATATTCTATATGTCTAAGATAAGACAGAAAAGCTACGTTTGGAAAAACATTTGCTAAGTTTGGGAATATTAATATAATTCCATGAATTGTAGATATTGCACCTAATATCCAAAATGCAAAAATAGGAATTGTAAGAGGAGTTTTTAAACTTATTTTTCGTTTCATAAGTAAAAAAACCCACAGAGCTAAAACTCCTAATATAAGAAAGTCTTCGACCCTTACATACACCCAGGTGTTTTTCACATCTACTAAGGGCAGTTTTGGATATAAGGGAATAAACGCAAGAATAAAAAGAGTTATAAGAAATAGAACGTTTTGAGAAAGAAAAGAAAATATTTTTTTCATATGTTACCTAAACCATGCAGCTCTCCCCAATTTATATTGGGGATCTTTATTTTTTCTTTCTCCAATTTTTTTAGCAGGCACTCCTCCTACTATTTCAAACTCTGGAACATCCTTAGTTACTACGGCACCGGCGCCTACCACCGCCCCTTTTCCAATTTTTACTCCGGGTAAAATTATCGCCCTGGGGCCTATAAATACGTAGTCTCCTATTTCTACGGATCCTGTAATTGCTTTGAACGATTCATCTTGAACGTCATGTTCAGCGTTATAAATCATAACCTCAGATGCAATATCTACATGGTCACCTATGATAAGCTTATCCCTTCCATCTAATACCGCATTTTCACCTATAATAGAATCTTTTCCAATTTTAATATTTGAAACATTATAAAAGACTGCGCCCATATGAATAGTTGAGCCTTTTCCTATCTCCATATTTTCAATTCTGTAACATAAACGCCTTGCATGATGTGAAGGAATATGCCCAACTAATCTTAGTGTATAGTTATCAGCTTCCAGCATAATCGCTTTTAGCCTTCTTAAAACTCTATGCATGGTTATATTCATCAAATACCTCAATTACTTCTTTTGCGGCTTTCTCCCAGGAAAATTTTTTAACTTGATCATGTCCTTTTTTAATCATTTTTTCTCTTAGGGATTTATCATTTAGAACTTTATCAATTTTTTCAAAAATGTCAGAGGCATCATTTGGGTTTACGTAAAGAGCCGCCTCCCCACCAGCCTCCGGAAGACTGCTTACATTTGATGTTACAACAGGGCAGCCGTATTTCATAGCCTCTAAAACAGGCAGCCCAAATCCTTCATATAGACTGGGCAACACAAAACATTCGGCGTTCTTATAGAAATAAGGGAGCTCATCATTTGACACATCGTGAAGGAATAACACTCTGTTTTCTACCCCAAATTCCTTATCTGATTCAAGAATTTCTTCATACATCCAGCCTTTTTTCCCCACAATAATTAAATTTACATCTTTATTTTTATCCGCAACCTTTGAGAAAGCTTCAATTAATTTTTTTATGTTTTTTCTAGGCTGAATTGTTCCTACAAATAAAACATAAGGGGAATTTACTTTATATTTTTTTGAAAATTCTTCTTTAGTCATTTTAGATACTACTTCGTCTTTAATTCCTACATGTAAAACAGCAATTTTTGAAGGGGAAACCCCGTATTCTTTAATTATATCATCTTTACTGTGCTCGGAAATCGTAAGTATCTTTGATGCACTTTTTACGGAATATTTTCCCCATAAAGAAAGTTTATATAAATCCTTTTTCTTAAAAAGCTCAGGAAAATATTTATATGAAACGTCAAGAATCGTAATAATTTGTGGACAGTTTAAGAAAAACGGAGAGTAATGTGTGGGATTAAAAAATAGATCTAACGAGTCTTTTTTCACCGACTTTTGCAGAGCAAAAAGAGTCCATAATCGCTTTGAGGGAATTATTTTATACTGCCACCGTTGTGTTTCTTGCGGTAAATCAGATGTGGGTGCAAAAGGTAAATATACTGTGTAATTATTTTTCTGATCAACTTTGTACAGCTGACACAGAAGCTGAAAACAAACCTCAGAACTGCCTACTCTATTCGGCAAGCCATCTTCATCAAATCCAAATCTTGGAACTACTGCTTCATAGCCATTTATTCCTATTTTCAATTTATAACCTCCTTATTTATATGCCGGGATACAAAACTTTTAATTTTTCGTTTTTAACTCCCAGAATCTCTTGAGCATCATGAAGGGTGGACTTAGAAATACAAAAAATTATGTCAGATTCTTTTTTTACCCACTTGAGCTTTCTTTTTTGGGTTGAAACTATTCTTTTATCTGTTTCCTGCGGGTACTTATACACAATAAGATCATATAATATAGTAGCTTTCTTTGCTTTCATGGTTGGGGGTTCAGTCCAGTCAGAAGTAATAATAAAATCGAGTTTTCCCGTAAACCACTCTACGGGAAGCACATGAAGCCTATTCCACAATATATCTAAAACCGTAGGCGGGATTTTTACTTTCTTAATAAAAACTTTTTTTGATTGAAGTTTTAATATTGAATCCGGAAGTTTACCCCTAAGTGAAGCAAAAAAAAGCACATATTCATTTTCAGAATCATTCTCAATTAGCATTATAAGTAAACTTTCTAAATAATTTGCCACACCGGATTTAGGAAACGCGAGCTGGGAAATATCAATTCCAATTTTCATTTTATTTATAAAATGGAAATATCTTGGATCCCAAATTGAGCGAGGCAAAGATTATGGGTTGAAGATATCCTCATAGTTCTATTGTAAGTGATTTTAGGAGATTAGCAAACGAAACTCATCTACCCGAGCTACATAATCTTATCTTTCCAAGTTGCCGGCGTATCTTCAGATACAAGTTCAAGGTTATCCAGATATTGAAAAGGCATAGGTCCTATTTTTTTTGCCCATTCAAGCATTTTTTTAATTCCTTCTTCCAAAGATATGGTTGTTTTATAACCCAGAAGTTTTTCTGCTTTGTCTACGGTACACCATGCGTCTGAAACCTCAAGTGGTCTGGGGGGAAGATACTGAGGCTTTAAGTTCTCCGGAACGTTTCCGTCCGGGAAAAATACTTTTAGCACAACGTCTGAAAGTTCATTTATAGAGTACTCCTGCACTGGTCCTATATTAAAAATTTCAGAATTTGCCACATCATCAAATCCTGCCCTTACTATATATGGCGTAAAATCATCTATATAAGAAAATGCTCTTTTCTGCTTTCCGTCACCATAAATAAAATAGTTTTTTCCCTGTAAAAGCCTGTTTATAAAAATAGCAATTACGTTCCTGTATGGATCTGCTAAATTCTGACGAGGACCATATACATTGTGGGGACGAATAATAGTGTAGTCAAATTTGTGAACCTTTGAGAGTATTTCTGTACCGTGCTCCATAGCTGATTTTGAAATAGCATAAATGTCTTCAGGTTTTCTCTCCATGTCTTCAGAAAAGGGTGGCTTTTGGGCTCCATACACACTCATGGATGAAGTCAGAACCATTTTTTTCATTCCATTCTTAATGCACGGAACCAGTAAGTTAAGGTATGCACCGTAATTTCTTTGAGTTGAATTAATAGGGGTAAATTGACTTCTTCCCTCAGTTGCATCTGCCGCCAGGTGAAAAACTAATTCAGGCTTTGTTTCATTAATGTACTTTTCTGTTTTTTCTCTATCCTGAAGATCAAGTTGAACAAATTTACTTTTTGGATTAACGTTTTCTTTATAACCCCATGACAAATCGTCTAATGAAAAAACCTCATGGCTTTCTTCTAAAAGCAAGTCAACCAGATGACTCCCCATAAAACCTGCTGCTCCTGTAACTAAAATCTTCATATATGTATTATGAATAATAAAACCTAAAAATTCAACCTATTTTGAACGCTTAAGAAGAACTACTGTTCCAATAAATATAAAACCGGCAGAGTAATAAATAAGTCTTTGTGCGGTAAAAAATATCCACATGGAAAACAGAGGAATTGCAAAAATCAAACAGGCAATCCCCAAAAATGCAAAGATGGACGGCTTTAATCTAAAACCCAGCAGACACATTATAACAATGAGAAATATAAAATCTTGAATTTTCATTTCTTTTTTTTAAGTTTAAAACTCTTTCTAAAACGCATAATCATAAGAAAAATTACTGTTATTATGCTTACTGATACACCCATATTAACAAAAATTTGCGGTTTATAATAAATTTTCATTTGGTAACTTCCGGATGGGAGAATAAAGCTGTTAAGCCTCCCATGGTACTTTGAGGAAGAAATTTCTTTACTGCCAATTTTCCCTCTCCACCCTGGATCAAAGTTTTCTGAAAATACTAGGAGTTCATTTTCTTTAACGTTTTTTAAATCCAGATTAAATTCTACAGGACTCATTTGAGTAAATGAGATTATGGTTCCTTTTGAGTTTACCCAGAAGTGATTTTTGTGAGCGGCAGTTTCAAACACTCCCAAATCTTTAAACTTTGTATTGCGTTTAAGATAAGAAATTTTTTCCATATCTTCTACCATTTTTTTATTCAATTTTTGACTATACTTTCTATCCTCTAGAAAAATTTCACCCATACTGTCGTAGGGAACAATTATATATCCTACTGATGACTCGGACAGAAGATTTTGAGTACTCTCAGTGTGTATTATTTTATAGAGGTCATTATAGGTATATCTCTTGAGAAAATCATTTGCAGAAATAGGGGGATGTGTATCTGAGTAATATCCAAATCTCTGAATCTTCGGCATCCAAAGAACTCTACTGTAGGCTCTATCTTCTTTTAATGTTTTCTCAAGTTCAATGTACTCATTTGGAATAGTATGCGACTTAAATGTTCCGCCAATTTCTTGAAAAACTGCCTGCCTAATTAAAAATAACCAAAAACAAAAGAAGCACACTAATAAAAAACTCACTGTTAAAAATTTTAATCTCTTATAAAGGACCTTATAAAATACATAAGGAATAAGAATAGAATATGATATTGCAGTAAGAGTGTAGAATTTTGTAGGATCCCTGAACATTTCCATTCCGGGAACATGAGAGAAAAGGAAAAGATACAGATTGCCAAATGGCTCTTGAGAACCTTTTGAGAGAAATGCGCCTAGAAGCCCCAAGAGAATAAAAAATATCACATTTCTTTTTTCTTCTAAATCCTTTACTCGGTTTACAAAAAAAATACTTATAAATGCAAGAATAGGAATTACAAGAAACTCTGGTCTCATGAAATACACTTTCCCAAAAAGGTTTTCCGGCCAGTTTGGATGAAGTAATGCAATGGAATTTTCAAAAGTTGCAAAGCTTAAAAATTTTACAGATCCTACTGAGCTATATGTTTCACCTAACTCACTTATAGGATTTTTTCTGTTTAAAATTAGTGGAACACTCCAAAACCCGTTTAATAAAAGGCCAAGGATAATTGGGGAAAGAAAGTTAGAAAAAAAGGTTTTTGCATAGTTTTTTATATGTTTCAGCCTAAAGTCACTTCCGGTGTAAATTATAAAATACAAAAATACCCCCACTAAAAGAACGTATGCATAACGTAAATCAAGAAGAGCAAGTAGCCCAAAAAGTGCACCCGTTGAAAATACAGATATCTTGTTTTTCTTGCCTGAAATCCCAGATATGAAAAAGTAAAGCAGGATAGGTGAAAGTGCGTAGGATAAACCTATTATTATTTGTCCACCTGAAACAACAGTTAGTATATAGGTGTTTGTAGTATATATAAGACTTGTGACTATCCAAAATTTTGTGCTACCCAAAATTTTTTTATGCAAATAGTACGATGAAAAGATGGATAGAATGAGAAAGGGATAAAAAAATACAAATTTTGAAATTGTTTCAAAAGGAAAATGTAAGCCATAACCAAATATAAATAACGGTAAACCAAATACAAAATTTATTGCTTGATATAATGTGGCATTAGAACCTAAGCCGTTTCCCTTTACATAACTCCATGCATACCAAATAATATTGTACTGATTATAATTACTTGGATAGCTATACCAAAAATCTCCTCCTGTAATAAATGCATTAAAAAACCACCCTTTAAAAATTACAAAAAGTGCAAGTATTAGCATAGAAGGAAGTAAGATCTTATTTTTTTTAACCATTTATTTCCTGAGTCGCAATGTCAAAATTCTATTTTTGTCTTTTCCTTTAATTAGTTTGAACCCCAATTTCTTGTATAAGCTCAACGCAGGAGTATTAGATGCGAGCACATCCAGCCAAACCTCTTTAGCCTTAACTCTATTAATAATCTCTTGAAACAAAAGCTTTCCAAATCCTTTTCCTCTTTGATTTTTTCTTAATCCACCAGTAATAAAATATCTGTTTTCAACTTTTTTTATTAATGCATATCCCAGATTTGTTTTATCACGTTTAAATAGATAACAGGTAATATTTTTCTTTTTGTTTCCAGGTACGTATGTTTTGAAATACCAGGAGAGCTGTCCAACCACAGAAATATTATTAGGATTATTGGTCATATAATCTTTACACTCGTTTCTTATTTTTCTTACTATGAAAGCGTCAAAAACGTTGTTAATTGGAGACAGGTAGATACTCATTAGGGTTTGGAAGATTTTGCAAAAGAATTACACAATTTTACAATTTTTTTAACGTCATCTTTTGTTAATGCCCAGTGAACCGGAATACATTCCTCTCTCTCATAAAAAAACGCAACACCATTTAGTTTTTCTTTACTTTTAGGAAAAGCAGCGTATTCATCGTTTCTTCTGTGAACTCTAGAAGTTGCAACACCATTTGACTTCATATATTCTGCAAATTTTATCCTCTCTTTCGGGGAAGGCAAAACAAGCGTGTACAGCCAGAAAGCACCGTTCTGATTCCATGGTGTTCTGGGATGAATAAAAAAACTATTATCTATTTTTTTACTGTAATATTCAGCATGAGCCCTATGCTTTTTAAGAATTTCTGCAATGTGTTTCATTTGAACTATTCCTATTGTTGCTGAAACATCATTCATGTGAAATTTGTAACCCCATTCAGGAATGTCTACGTCAATTCTTGAGTCTCCAATAACTTTAGCCTCTCTATCAATTCCGTACCACCTTAAAAGCTTACCTCTTTTATAATCTTCTTTTTTAAGCGTTGTTAATACCCCCCCATCTACCGTTGTGACGTGCTTTATTGCCTGTAAAGAAAAACAGGTGAAATCAGCAATAGATCCTACCTTTTTCCCTTTATATGTTGCTCCAAATGCATGAGCTGCATCTTCAATTACTTTAAGGTTATGTTTTTTTGCAATTTTCATTAAGCTCTTAAGATCACATACGGTACCTCCCCAGTCTACACACATTATTGCTTTGGTTTTTTTTGTAATTTTTTTTTCAACTGATGCGGGGTCAATAAGCCCATTTTCAGAAAATACGTCAGCCCATACAATTTTTGCACCTGCAGCTAAAATCGGCTCGTTTGTTGCAGAGCAGGTCATGGGAGTAGTTATCACTTCGTCTCCGGGTCCAACGTTTGCAAGTCTTAATGCTAAGTGAAGTGCGGAAGTACCGGAGTTAAGTGTTAACACATGAGGGGTACCTAAAAATTTTGCTAACTTTTTTTCAAATTCCTCTACCCTGGATCCTTGACCTATATAACCCGAGTGCAGCACCTCAAGAAGCGGCTTGTCTATATCTTTAGGCATGTGGACTTTAAAAAGTGGAATCATAAACTACTTTAAAAAAGTTTTCAAAAAGATTTTAACACTAAATAAGAATATATTTAAGTAGGCAATTAGCAAAAGGTACCATTTCACTCTCTTTTTAATAAATGTTAGCTGATCCAGGAATGAAATTCTTAGTTTTCTGAAATTTTTTGTTTGATAATTAATTTCAATTTTGTGATGAACAACGGTATTTCCATCCAGCGCCACTTTAAAACCGTTTTCTCTTGCATGAAGTGCAAAATCTGCATCACCCCAGTAAACAAAATAATCCTCATCAAAAAATCCATTTCTTTTGAAAACTTCTTTTTTTATTATCGTACAACCTCCACTTATAAAGTCGAACCAATAAGGATTATTTTTATTATTGGTTGAAAAAACTGTGCCTACATTTTTCATTTCTTTATTTTTTAAAATATGGTAAGAACTTCCGTTTGTCAGGTTAAATCTTCCGCCATAATCAAACCACCATTGTCCATTCATTCTAAACTTAAGCACAGGCGCAACCATATCCGCATCAACTTTCATTAATTTTGTAATAAAATCAAATCTAAAATTTAAATCATAGTCTAACGGCATAACCATATCAGCACCAAGACTTAAAGCATTTTTGATTGCGATATTAAGCGCCCTATAAAACCCCATGTTGGTTTTATTTTTAATAATTACAATATTTTTTTTACTCTTCAAATTTTCAATATAACTTAAGCTATTGTCTTTTGAATTATTGTCCACAACAATAACCCCGTATACGCTTTTTGATTTCAGGACTAAATTTACTCCATCATATAACTGATTTCCGGAATTGTAATTTACAAATATAATGAACAGTTTTTTCATTTATTTTTATTATTTTCAAAAACTAATTTAAAAATTCCAATGGCAAAAAAAGCGTACGTCCAAATGTTTAATTTTGCTGAAAAATTGTTTACCCCAAAATAGACAAAAATTATCCAAATAATAAATCCGTAAAAACTTAGAAGAAGAAGTGCTTTGCTTTGTATATAATTTAATACTACATTAAATATCAAAACAACAAATAAGACTACGAGAATCCCTGTGTAGATTTCCTTTAAAATAACTATGTCCCAAATTATGAGCAAAAATGTTATCAAGCCAAACAGTTTTTGTTTGTAAATTTGCTTCTTAATCCTTGTTGATAAATACAAAATAAGAGGCGTTAAATAAACAACAGAGGTGAATAAAAAATCTAGATCAGTAATTGAGCTGATGATTTTTTTTATAACAAAGTTAATAACTCTCAGCTTGCTTCCTATTATCTCTTTTTTAGGAAACTGGTATGCCGTTTTTACAATTGGCTTATTTCCACTTAAATGCACCCCATTGGTAGTGTTACCGTATAGTGACTTTAACTCAAATATATAGGTTTTTCCAATTGAATTATAAATAACCGGAAACCCAAAAGGGAAAAGAAGTTGTTGTTTTAATATTCCAGACCGGTAGTTGCCTGAATAATACCAGGTCTTAGCACCCTTTTCCTTAATTTTAAATGTTAATATGTCTTCTCCACGGTAATCTGGTACAACAAAGTCGTCGAACCTAATAAATACGATTCCTAAATAATTTTCTTTTGCTTTAAATTCTCCGTAAACTATATCGCCTTTATAAAGCTTGCCTAATGTTTTTCCTAAAACTACAGCATTTCTGTCTCCATATTCCAAAACTGAAAAACTAATTCTGTTATTGTATGCAAAAGAAAGAAACAACCAAAACCCCAAAAGTAGTGTTGGGATTAAGGCTTTGAATAATAACTTTTTTAAAAAAAAGTATACTCCATATTCTAAAATAAGAGATTTAGCATATGTAGAAGTTTTTTTTTCTTCCGATTTGCCTCTCATGTTTTTTTGAGATTTTTTTGAATATCTTAACTTACCCTTTTGAGTTTTTCCCATGTTTTTTTTGAAAAAACAGAATAAAACCTCCAGAAATAAAAGCAATAGCAGTCAGAATTGTACCAATGTAAAAATAGTTTTGCGGTTTAAAGTACATAACCATTTCAACATCTATACTCCCGTCTTTATTAGATGTATAAAATTTTTTGTCAAAATGACTTTTAATATATTCTGGGTCAATTTGCCACTCATTATCATTTGCTTCAAAAGTTGCTTTTCTGTCTGAGAATAGCGGTTTATTGAAGGAGTAAAGTAAGTCATCTAATTGGAAAAGCTTGTATTGAGGAAAACATTCGTAAGTTTCAATGTCGGAACTTTTATGAATTACCATGCATGGATTCTGAACAGTTTTTTTTTGCATAAACAACTCCCAGCCTTTATGATATGTGTCTGTAAATACCAACTTCTGTGGAGTTTTTAGATTTTTAAAACGCAAAATGTACTTCACCTGATTAACCTTTTGAAAAAATAATCCTTTTGAAGCAATTAGGCTATTTTGTCTCTTCAATTTATATAGTTCATAATTTCTTTGAGGACTAGTGTAGAATTTCTCTCCTGCGAGCGCGCGAATAAAATTACTGTCTTGGGGTTTAAGCATATCTTTTCCGTAAAGCCAAGAAGAATTAAGAACTTCAGAGGGAATGTTCTTTGTAATAAGCATGTAGTTGACGTTATGTTTATAGAGAACATCTCCAAATTTATTGTATTTTTTATTTACCAAGTACCCATCTACAATATCTGCTTCATTTGTGAAATTAAAGGACAAGTGCCCAGAAATATCATTAACTCCACTAAAAATTTTCACCGGTGATAATCCAACATAGACATTATTTGAGTCTTTGTCTTTTACGACTGTGTATACAGATGTTCCAAAAGGAACACTAAGTATATTATTGCTAGAAGAAATATTCCTTTTTATAAAATTCATCGTCATCATATAATCTGATGGTATTTGTACAGTTTTGTAAACATTGTTTGTTGTCCAAAGTGCAGAATTAACTGTTTGCTTAATTGGAAGCGCGTTAAGCACAACAACAATCAAAAAAATTAGCAAAAATACTCTTCTTTTGGTAGGAAATTTTCTTGAAAGAATTATTAAGCAAATTGAAATGATAACTGCATAAATAAGAACATAAGCAATCGCAAATTTGTCAAAGAAATTTCTGAACATAGTAAATCCAGGTATAAACCTAAAAATTAAGAATATGTCCTTTAAAAATCCGATATTTACAGTAAAAAAATACAATGAAAAAATAAAGCTAATTAGCATCATTAAAAATATTTTTTTGTCTTGTTTATTTATATAATTTTTATAATTAAAAATTCCTATGGCTATTACAAGAATGTATATTAAATTCACTATAAAAATTTTGTCATAAAATGCAACGAACACGTCTTTTAACTTCCAAACAAAATCTATGGTTATCTGTCTGTGAAAAAGGTTTAACAGTGGATACATAATTGTTCCGGTGGCAGTCACCATTACGGTTGGGGTGAACGTATCCACAAATGTCTTCGATAAAAATTTTGAAGCAAAACTACTCTCACCTAAATTAAGGTAAGTCATAATAAACCCAGTTAACCAAAACGCTTGGGTAAGCATAATAAAACTGGAAAAGATTATGCTCGATTTCACGAAAGTGAAAATTTCTTTTTTTGTAAACAACCAAAATGTACAAATCAACCCTAGACCTATGGAAAGAGCAAATCCTAGAAGCCAGGGAGCCGCATATAA
>CAZQIA010000020.1:10608-12488 GCA_964593215.1 uncultured Gammaproteobacteria bacterium | reverse complement strand
CTTAGGTCCGGGATCTTTACATGTGATATGTAGAAGTGCTGATGGGTGTTCTCAGACGCTTGATTACGCGCTGGGAGTAGATACTGCAACTGATCAATTTTATGTAGGAGCAAATGGAAGAAGCGGGGCACTTAATAAGTTATTTACCATTAACGGTAATACTGGCAATATTTCCTTTGCTACTTCTACAACTACGCTTAACAACATTACTTACACCTGGCCATCAGGCGGACAGAGTAATGGATATGTTCTAACGACAAATGGTTCAGGTACGTTATCTTGGGCGGCAGGTTCTGGAGGCAGTAATTACTTCTCGTTAGGATCTGGAACTTTATATCCATCAAACAATACACTAGATTTCTTAGTTGGTTCTTCCGCTACGGCATCCTCTAAATTCGCAGTTCTTAATGTTAACAGCGGTGTTCCTATCGCTTCACTGTCAGCTGGAGCGTCCGGTGGACTTTATGTAACAGGAGACGGAACACTAACTACTACTGCGAGGCAACCTCTTAATATAGGTGGTGCAACAAATGGAAGCATTAATCTGACAACTACAGGAGTAGCATCTCAAACTTTCAGCTCTGGCGTAACAACGGGAACTACTTCTAATTCGGCTTTTGTATTTACCGCAAATACTCTCAACTCTGGAACCGGATTGGATCTTTCATCTACCTCTCTTACCTCCGGAAAACTTGCAAGAATTGCGCCCACGTTTACAGGCGCTGGTGTGACAGGATATGGTTTGTATGTTGACGGAGCAGACTCAACAAGTAGCGGTAATAATGATACGGGAATTTACACAAACCTAACTTTAACAGGAAATGCAGCAAAAACAGGCACAGCAATTTCTGCGAATCTATCATCTAATAGTACAACAGCTGATTCATTAACAGCCTTAGGTCTTGGAAATACCATCACGGGAAGTGGAATCTCAAGCGGTACAAGATTTCAGTATGGCATCAATGACGTTTTGACGTCTACTGCAGCAAACAGCGGTGGAACCACTGACTTTAGATCTCTCAACATATCAAATTCATACACAGGAGCAACTGCTGGCACATCACTTATTTACGGACTGTATGTTAACAGTACTGCAACTCACGCTGCGGATGCAGGTACAGTTCAGAATATTGGTATCTATGTAGCAAACGGAACCAGTTCTACAAACGGTACCTCTACAAAATATGGAGTATATATAGAGCAGCCTACCGGGGCTGACACAAATATTGCTTTAAATGTAGTGGGGGGAACTATTAGGTTTGGCGGACTCAATAATACAAATGGAGTCTTGTATGCGAGCAACAGCAGCGGAGATGTAGCGGTTACAGCTACTGGTGGAGCTGGAGTATTGTGTTTGACATCTTCAAGCGGAGCTGCACCCGCTTGGGGATCATGTGCAGGAGGTAGCAATGTAGGTGGATCTGGTACTCCTGGTAAATTAACTAAATGGTCTGGAGCTACCACCATTGCTGATTCTATCATTACTGAATCTTCAGGAAACTTATTGTTAGATAAGGAAACTGCTCATACTATTCAGATTTCTGACTCCACAACTTCTAACACAGCGGGCGCTGCCTTAACTATTAAGGGTGCAGCAGGAGCTGCAACAAATGCGGCGGGAGGAGACATTTCTGTAACTGCAGGTGCAGGAGCGGGAACACAAGCTGGTGGAAATGTTGTTATAACATCAGGTCAGGGAGGGGCAACAGGAAATGGAGGAACAATATCTATAATTACAGGAGCAGCAGGAGTAACATCAGGAACTACAGGTGCACTCTCTATTACTACAGGAGCATCAGCAGCAGCAGGAGAAGCAACGGGTAACGTTGTTCTCAAATCAGGAAATGCAACCTCAAATGCATCCGGAGCTGTTACCATCC
>CAZQIA010000020.1:0-10508 GCA_964593215.1 uncultured Gammaproteobacteria bacterium | reverse complement strand
GTGTCTATAATATCCGGTGCAGGAGGAGCAACTTCAGGAGGATCTGGTGCAGTGTCTATTGACTCTGGGACAACTACATCAGGCACAAAAGGAACAATTACCATAGGAGGCACTAACGCTCCAACTATTCAGATAGGCAACACAGGAACTAATACAACCATCACGGGAACCTTAGTCTTTAGCTCAAATCTTTCTACTGGAACAGGAGACAACTATTTATGTATGAATGTGACAACCGGTTCACCAAACTATCAAGTAAAAAGAGGAAACGGAAGTGCATGTACAGCGTCTTCCAGAAGATTTAAGCATGATATTACATCAATTTCTAATTCTCAAAGTCTTGCAGAAGTGTTACAACTTCAACCAGTTTCTTTCATTTACAATGCGGAAATTGATAGTACAGGAAAACCTCATATAGGATTTGTAGCTGAAGATGTTAACTTAATAGAGCCAAGGGTTGTTACCTTTGAAGATGATGGAGTTACGCCACATGGAATAGATTATGGAAATCTGACAGCAATTCTAGCAGGAGCAGTTCAAGAATTAAATGCAAAAGTTAATGCACTTCCCGGAAGCGGTGGAAACGTAATAACAATTGATCAAAGTAATAATGTGGGAATTGGGATTTCTTCCCCTTCAACTAAACTAGACGTTTCCGGTGTTATTAAGAGCGGGATAGTAGGTCAGGTAGCAGGTGGGGTTAAAGTTGCAGGAGCAAATACAGGCTCGGTAACGGTTACGTCTGCTCCGTCCGGATCTGACTGGACCATGACACTTCCAACTGACGCAGGTCAAGATGGAGACATTCTCACAACAGACGGAGCTGGAAACACATCCTGGGTTAATAGGAGTAGTATTACAGCTCCATTAAGACAGGAAGTCTTTGATGTAATTGGATCTGCAACTGATTCAGCACAGCAGTCTACTATCTTTGGAAGACTTGCAAAGATAGAGACACAGGACATTGCTGATATTAACACTAAGCTCTCAGTCTTTACAGTCTTTACGGATCCCGTAACACTTCTTAAGTCCTTAGTATTTAATGTTCAAACCACCTTTGAGCAGGGTATAACAGTCCTGCAAGATATTGTTCTTGCTGGTAGAATAAAGCATACTGATCAGGATACGGCAGGAATTGCAGTCATTAAATCTGGAGACAGGCAGGTACATATAACATTTGATAGACCATATGTAACTGCTCCAATCATAAATATTACTTCTCAAGGTCAAAAAGCTGAAGGGTACGTGAAAGATATAACGGAAAATGGATTTACGGTTTCAGTTGATTCCAGTGCGTCTGCTGATCTTAGATTTTCTTGGAGTGCGGTCTTAATTCAGAACCCAAGGGTTTCTGAGTCTACATCAAGCGCTGTTATGACGCCAACACCAACACCATAAGATGAAGATAAAATTTAGAATTGGAAAAACACAATTAATAATTGCACCGCGGGCGGTATTTCTTTTATGGATAATTATTGGGCTTTGTGCGTTTTTTGCCTGGAAATTTTTCTTACCAAAGGATTTGTTCACTATTAAAAACTCGCAGGGAACTACTGTAAAAAAGATAGAAAATGAGGTGAAACTCCCGGTTTCGGCCTCGGAAATAGAAAAAATAAAAGAACAATATAGAAATAAATTTGTACTCATTTTCTTCTATGATGGGTATTCATCTCAATCCTCTGCGCTTGCTCAGGTTCAGGTTTTAAAAGCTACTCTTGATATAGTAGAGCCATTTAAGTCATATTCTGATATGGTAGTTACAAAAGTATTTACTACTGATTCTCAGAAGTGTAGAGTAAAAGAAACCGGGAGCGTGAAGCTTCTTATTTGTGATAAAAAACTTATAGACTCATTTAGACAGTTGGGAATTGACCATTTTAAATTAGTAATTTTGTCACCCCTAGAGTTTTCATCTACTGCAATTACCGCTAGAGGTAGTAATTCATGGATTACGCTTTCCACTTTTAACAAAGGGATGTCTCAGGAAAGCTACAACAGATTTCTAGGTCTTCAATTTGCCCAGAACTTAGGAGTGTCATTAGGTCTTTCTCAGGAAGGAACGGTTTCTAATAAAGACATGAAATCTCTAGAACAAGATCCTAACTGTGCAGAAAATGAGATAGTGGCAAAAGCATGGTGGGGACTTTATACTAAAGTCTTTAAAGAAGTGGGGTATTATAAGGGCTGTAATGGGGATAATTCGTTAATTTATCCAGAACAGGATACGCTTATGTCCCAAAGTCCTAAAAAGGAAAATTACGGGCACGTTTCTGAGGATTATTTAAAACAAGTCTTAACCTGTTTCTATGGAAATGGCGAGAAAGTAAAGGAAACAAAAATCGCAACCTACTCAGCAACGCTTTCTTCCTGCAGTCTTTTTAAGAGTAAATACCCTAAGTTCTGGACAGAATAATCAGTAGGTGGGTTTTACCATAATTATCTTTTGGTTATTTTTTAAAGCCTCATAGAGAGAACTTATACGATTGTCAGCTGGAAGGAGTAGGTGTGCTTGATAAGCAGCCTGGAGGGCGCCTTTTTGGTCATTTAACTGCAATTGTGTAATTGCAAGATAAAACCACATCATGCCAGAAAGCGGTTTTATCTTTGAAGTTTTAATAATAAACTCTTGAGCACGTTGGGGGGAATCATAGTTTGCCAGGAGTTCTGCAAGATTTTCATAAGGAAGATAAAAAGTTGTATTATTAGCAGCCTTAAGAAAATATTCTTCAGCCTGTTTAAAGTATTTGGGGTTTTCTTTTGAACCTTTGTGTCTGTAAATTACTCCTAAGTTATTCCAGTTAAGCCACCACCATGGACCCAGCTGGGTAGATTTTCTTGCGTGAACCTCTGCCTCATCATATCTGTCTTTATTTATCAGCTCAAACGCTAAGTTATTCTCAAGCGGGAAGGAGTCTTTGGAAAACTGTATATCATGCATGTCAAGTGTAATCCCATCCCGCCATTCAACGGATCGCATAACACTTCTTCCTAGAAGTAAAAGAGCTATTACAAGACATGCCCATAAAAAGAAGTCTTTCTTTTCCAGTTTAAATTGGTGTATGGTGATAATTATCATACCTAATGCTCCCACTGCAGGGAAGTAAAACCATCTGTCAGCGGTTGTAACATCTAAAGGGAAAATATTCATATGTGCGCCCATTCCAGCTAAAAACCACAGAAAGAAAAAGAGAAAAAGTGAAAAATGACTATTCTTTTTAGTTTTGAGGTATCTTCCTGCAGCTCCAATAACACTAAATAAGATAAGAGAGGCTGTTAGAGGAAGATAAAACGTTTCAAATGTTAATTTTTTAACAACCCAGTGCTGTGCTACTGCAAAATCATAGGGTACAAAGAAATTTCTAATGTAATAGTAGAACATTGCCGGAATATTTAATATCCGTTCTATAAGCGTGAGACGCATAATTGGATATGGTTTATCGTGAGACGCTGGAATAAATCCTACCGCGTAAGAGCGTAAAAGTGAGTAGCCTATTATCATGGGAACCGTGCCTGTAAGAAGTTTTATGAGTTCTTTTTTATCTTTCTGAAGGGTGAGTCTATATACAACCGCCATGAAAATAAAAAGAACACCGGTTTCTTTAGAGAGAATTGCGAGAAGGAAAAGCAGGTTAATGAGTGCAATGTTTTTCTTTGTTAGATAGGTTTTTAAGGAAAGTAAAAGTCCGCTCATCCCAAACACAAAAAAGAGCGGTTCTTGAAGCGCAGAGACGTAGAGAACCGACTCTGAATTCAAGGGATGTATGCTGAAAATTACAGCCGCAATAAACGAGAGAGCGTTTTTAAAAAACTTCTTAAACAAAAGAAAAACAAGTATAGAGTTTACTCCGTGAAGGATTATCTGGAAGAGGTGGAATGAATATGGATTCTCACCGGAAATCTTATACAGTAAGGCAAAGGTGCTTGTCATGATAGGTTTGTAATAAACTCCTTCACCGCGATTACTGCCTGTAACACCAAAAGAGCTTCCCAAGAAAATTTGGGGAATATTTCCTGAAGTTACAAGCGTGTTTTTAGTTACCTGAGAGGGATCATCCAGTACAAACTGGTTTGGAAGAGAGGAAAAAAAAGTAAAAAAAACAATAACGGCAATAAAAAGAGGAGCAGCCCAGGCGTTTTTAGAAAGGTAGTCTTCTAGCTTTTCTAACATACATAAACTGTACCAAAACATCATCTCATTCATCAAGACGTCAGAAAAAGCAATTTAGGGATATATGCTAAATCCAGCCTTAAACTAAAGGATAACTTATAATATGAATTCAAAATATTGAGTATATCAAAAGACTCATTAATGCATCAGGTGTTACCTACACACATTATTTATAATTCCTAAGTCTTTTGTTTGTTAACTTAACGTTTGAATAATCGAAGATACTATATAACTATATATATGTAGGTAATGCTGAGGGGTATTGACATTGTGAAAAATAATCCTTAATAATTAAGTATGGTGTTATCTCTACGTAAAATTTCTATTGTTCTTCTCATTGCAATTCTTGTCCTTATTGTTTCTCCATATCTTCCAGCAAATAAAGCCCAGGCAGCTCCGCTTACTGAGGCTTCAATTAGACTCGACAGAATGGGCGCGTCAATCGCGGCAAATGGAACTAATGCAAAAATTCTGGTGGTGGTTAAGCCTGCTTCTACCGCAACTGAAGCAAATTTTAAGATAACATGGCCGGATTCTACCGCTAATGCATTTACAGTTGATGGAACCGCGGGAAATCATACTACATCCACCACAGGTCTTCCAGCTACATATCATGGAGAGGCATTAAGCTCATGGCCTACCATAGGTGCAACAGCAAGTTCAGTTTCAGATAACGGAAACACTACAGATGTTGAATACTCAAGCGGAGATTTGACCGCAGGCACCTTATACGGATTCTGGATTACTGGGGGCATAACAAACCCATCTAATGGAAATGCCGGAACAAAATCAGTTATCCTTACAACAGAAACCTCAGGACCTGCAGCAATAGACACGCAAACTGTTGCAGTTGATACAGTTGGTACTAATTCTGATCAGGTTACTTTAACGGCAAGTGTAGATCCATCGTTTAACTTTGCACTTTCAGGAAGTTCTATTGCACTAGGAACATTGAGCACTTCAGCAAGAAGTACGGGGAATGTAACAGTTGACGTTGACACAAATGCAAACAATGGATGGATTGCCTGGATGAGATCAGAAGGTGCTGCAGCAACTCTCGCATCTGCCTCAACATCAGATTCGATATCTTCAACAAATACTGGCTCATGCGTTACGGCAACCATAGGTTCAAAAGGATACGTGGTTGATGTAAATGCAGTTGCCGGGTCTAATGCAGGAGGAGCACTTACTGTTGCTACAGAGTATGACTGTACTGATAATCAAGCTGGAGGAGTAATTTCTACAACCTATGAACAAATAGCAGATAGAACTGGTGTTGTAGATTCTGACACGCTTACCTTAACAGCTGTAGTAACTATCTCCCCAACCACTAAAGCAGCAACTGATTATACAGACACATGGGAAGTGGTTGGAGCCGGTGACTTCTAATTCTTCTTTTCTTACTTTACATCTAGATGAAGCTTTTATATTATGATAGTATTGATCATATGAGGCTCAGAAAGTTATTTTTATTGGCTTTTTTTCTTGTTACTTTTTTTGCTTTTCTTGCAACACAGGCGATTGCTCAAACAACCTCCGGAATTAACCTAACTCTTACCCCTACGTTTTTAAGTTTGCACACTGATCCCGGAAAAGAAATTACCGGAAAATTTACCGTTAAAAACAACAATAACATTTCAGAAAATCTTGAACTGAGTTTGGTTAAGTTTAAGTCCAGTAATACAGACAGGGGAATTGCACTTTCAGACGTTCCCAAGGATGATCCCTTCAGAGATTGGATTAAATTTTCAGACGATTCTTTTACATTGGCATCAAATCAGCAAAAAACGATAACAGTAACAATTTCTGCACCTAAAGATGCCGCATTAGGTTACTACTATGGCGTATTAGTGAGCCGTAAAAAAAATCCGGATAAGGTGGGAGGAGCCGTTATTGCTGGAGCGCCTGCTATCCCTATTCTTTTAGATGTAAGATCCGAAAATGCAAAACGTGAAATGCAGCTTATTTCTTTAACAACAGACAATTTTATAAACGAGTATCTTCCTGTTAACTTTCATGTAAGGGTAAAAAATACAGGCAACATTCATGGGGTTGTTTCCGGTAGTATTTTTATAGACTCTTTAAGTAAAAAGGAGATAGGTTTTATAAATGTAAACGAGGGTAGAGGAAACATACTTCCTTCATCTGAACGCACGTTTGATGCTTCTTGGTCAGATGGATTTGCTGTGCAGGTTCCTAAAGAGGAAAATGGTCGTACTGTTACTGACGCAAAGGGAAACCCAACTTACAGGACAAACTTTGATTTTTCTAAGGCTGACAAATTCAGAATTGGTCGTTACACTGCTCACGCACTTCTTATTTATGACAATGGAGAGCGCGATATTCCGCTTGAGGCAACGGTTACATTTTGGGTCATTCCATGGAAGATTCTTGCGGTTGCAGGAATAATAGTGATACTGGTTGTTATTGGACTTCTTACTGCAATTATCTCCAATGTAAAACGTATCAAAAAAGCGGTACAAAAATGAAATCTGCCCTCAGAATCGGGTTTTTCTTAATACTTTTTTTACTGTGTTTTAGTGTAAAAGTATCTTTTGCTTCTGAAAATATTGCGCTTACTCCTGCGTATCAAGAAGTTGACATATCGGAAAAGGAATCACAGAAAAAAATATCATTTACTCTTTTTAATAATACATCTCACTCTTCACAGTTTGAGCTTTCACCCGTTAATTTTGCGCCAAATGATCCTAATGGCGGAATAAAGTTTTTTGAGGCAAAACAAAGTTCGTATCTTTTTTCCCTTGCGTCTTATCTTCAGTTTGAGTCTACCAATTTTATTCTGGAGGCGCATGAAAAAAAAGAAATTCCAATAATTATAGAGAATAGGCAAGATCTATCTCCGGGAGGGCATTATGCCGCTTTAATAGTAAAGCAAATTCCCGGAGAAGGAGAAACCAAAATTTCACCCGCCATTTCTGCTTTAATTTTTCTTAAAAAGGTGGGTGGTGAGCGGTATAACCTTTCATTAAAGGATATTTCATACCCATCATCTCTTTTTACATTTTCCTACCCAAAAGATATAAGAGCAACTTTTCAAAATGAGGGAAACATTCATCTTGTACCTTATGGCCGTTCTGAGGTGCGGGATATGTTTGGAAGGTTATTGTATGCAGGGGTTTTAAATGAAAATTCATTTTTTGTTTTGCCGGATTCCAGACGCTATATTTTTCTTACACAAAGGCAGGTTTCAGTAAGTTTTCCAATTTCTTTTAACACGCTTACATTTTCCGGTACGGATTCTCTTAAGAAAGTAAAATATTCATATAAAAACACGTTCATCTATATAAGCCCTGTATTTGCTTCTGTAGCGCTGTTTTTAGCGCTATGCATTCCAATAGGTATAGCTTACAGAAAGAGAAGAAAAAATGCGTAAAATTATTATTTTCTGCTTAATTCTTTTAGTGTTGATTGGTGGTATAGCATTATATTTTTACATAGATTTTTTGAATTCTTCCCGAACGCAAAGTTCTCTTTCTGATCGCGCAAAAGAATTTCTAAAAGAGCAGAAGGGTGGAAGCAACTCCTTAAGTGACGTAAGGTTGCAAGCAAAAACAGTAATAAGTCAGGATATCTCAATTGACACGTGTTTTTCATTTCATGTACCGTTTTCAGTTAAAAATGTAAACACAGATAATAACGGGAATCCATGTTATCGGTATATAGCCTTTGATAACCCTAAAGGAAGCATAGTGATTTATCAGGAAAAAGCAGCAGGTTTACCGTTAGAAAACGCGCCCGGGGTTTCTCTGAGAAGACTAAAAAAAGATATTTACAAAGAAGAATCGGTGAAAAATGAAGCTTACTCGTTTTTAGTCTTTAGAGATACAACCAAGCCGTACGAAAAAACCGCTTATATGCTTTCAAATGACAAATACACCATTGTGACGCTTTCAGTTACTGATCCGCAGATTTCTGAAGGGAAATTTATTGAGCTTCTTTCTTCAATTCACGCCTTTTAAAATGTAGCCGATGTAATTAATGTTACGGTGTCTGTGTAATCAGTAGAGGCCGGTGTAGTAGATGACGCCTTTGCCTTTATGAGTAGAGATGCTCGTCCGCCTGTTATGGGATTTCCTGAAGTAGAGAAGAGCTCTCTTATGGTGGTGTCTAAAACTCCTACATTGTCTGATGCACCGTCATAAGGGGAAAGTGCTGTGAGCGGACCACCTGAGGATTGTGCTGTTGAACTGCTTTGAATTCCAAATCCCTGCTGAGCAGAGGAAAGATCTGTACTTGCGGATGTTATGGTATAAGAAAGGCTTGCACTTCTGAGTCCATTATTATCTGCTGATGTATATACATAAGCGCCACCTGCGGCGTTTGTATCTAAATCTATCCAAATTTTTTTGACTGCCGTAGTAACAGAGCCAACTGCAAGCTGTCCAATGTCTAATGTATAAGGAGCTGCTGTTTCAGTGTCTGTAGTTGCAACGTCAATGTCAAATGAAAGCGTTGAGTTTGATGTAGAGGCTGAGCTAACTGAGCTAAACGGGCTCTGTGTATACGATCCCTGCATAGCAGAAACCTTTGCATAATATGTGGTTCCTGTGGCAAGACCTAAGACATATATGCCTGATGCACCTCCCCAGGAGGAATATGTTTGCCAAACTGGATTTGTTCCAAGTGTGTTGTCTGCCTGCACATATTTTGTATCAGAAGAAAAATTATCCGTTGAGACTGCAAGAGCATATTTTGTATCAGTAGGATTGGATGATGTATTTACAATTAGTTGAAGCTTATTGTAGTAGTTGGAAGGGTTAGAAAAAGATGGCGCAGCGGGAACATTTGTGGTTAAGGTGTAGGTGAGTCCTCCATCAAATGTGTAGTTTGTAGAGTCAATTCCGTTGTTGGATGTTTCTCCGCTAGTTCCAAAGAGAGTATAGTTCGTGGAATTATTGTCTTGTGTTCCTCCAGATCCAAAGTTATAGCTTTTTATTTCATAACTTGTGCTTTGTGGACCTGCATACGTTTTTTGTATGAAAAAAGTTAGCAATAAAAATAAAAAAGCGCTAATCAAAAATATTTTTTGTATCACTTGTTTTTTTATGCTGCTAAAATTAGCTTCGAATTTCATGTTAAATTGGTAAGAAAAATACTTGTAATCCAAAAAGCGGATGGAGGAAATCAAAAGTTGCAATCTGGTTTATATTACGTTTATTTGCAAGAACAGACATAATTGCGTGGGAAAAAGATAGCTCTGCAGTTTTGTATCCTACTAAAGCCTTTAATGCAGCCTTAATATCTGACTCTTCAGGGTAGAGGATATTGATGTCGCTTAAAAATATTACGCGTAAAAAATCCCTTCCCATGGATGGACTCATCTTAGCATACATTCTATTGTATGCTTCAACTAGGTTTATTCCGTCTATAAACAGTTGGTATTCTTGCTCTGCAAAAAATCTGAAATAGGCTGCAGCCTGTTCGTGCTTGGGGCTTCCCCTGTCTATAAATGAGAAGATTAGGTTAGGAGTTAAATATACCTTTTTAGATGTGCTTGCCATAGCTATATTCGATTTCTCGTTAAATATGTCTAGGGTTTTTAACCCTCGGAAATTTACAGCTCAACGCTTGCTGCGCGTCCTTTTAGCTTCAAAAAGGGATCTGCATCAGTAAAAACTTTAACAGGTGCTGCTTTTTTCTTAACAGTCTCAGTTTCTTTTCTTTCTTCGGGTTCAAAATTCTTATGGAAAGAATTAAGATCCGCCTCTTTTATCCTCACATTTCCTCCCACTTTTACGGCAGTTAATCTTTTTTCTTTTATATAACGCCTAATAGTGAGGGGATGAACTTTTAAGATGAAAGCTGCCTGGTTAACATTAAAAAGAGTGTCAATAGCCATACTAAATTTTTTAACATTTAAATTATACAATTTTATGCAATTATATGCAATAGTATGTAAAAAATATATAAATTTGACCGAGGCTATTTGTGCGTGGTTCAATCAATGTATCCCATTAGGTAGTAAGTATGTATACAGTAAGGTCAATGTCCAATTATCAACAGAGAATATTTGCTTGTTTGCTTTCTCTGTTTTTCCTCACTCTAACGGTTTATCTAAATCACGAATATACAACAACCGTTCCAATCATCAGAAGGCTTTTAAAATACTTTTACCAGAATGTTGTATTTGCTAGTCCCGAGGTTTATTTCAGATATGTTTTTATTCGTGCATCAATTTTGGGAGCCTTTGTTTTTTCTATACTTTTTGCGGCTTTTTCTCCTCTTGTTGCATCAAAAGTGTATGCGTCATCCGGAATAAATAAGACCATTCAATTCCAAGGAAGAGTAGTAAATAAAACAACAGGAACAAATGTAACAG
>CAZQIA010000019.1:0-12733 GCA_964593215.1 uncultured Gammaproteobacteria bacterium | reverse complement strand
CAGCAGCTCAGACTGCTGGTGCAACATTACTTCCTTCATCAAAAGTAGACAAAGGATCGCTTCCTTTATTTGGTCAGGTGGGTCCGGTTGATTTTTCCGGTCTTTTGCTAAAACCTGGTGATGGAGTGGAATACTATGCAGGCGGATCAGGTACTGAAAAAGGGATAGACGGTTCTGTGGTTGTAATTTCAGGTAAAGAGCACGTAGCAAATATAGGAGGAATAAAAGCTGTGGTAGTTCCAACACGGGTGGGATTTAGAATGATTGGCTACAAACCTCCAGTTACACCTGCAGCTAGTTAGTTTTTATTCCTGTGTGTTACTTTCCAACCTATTGTTAATGCACCAGCAGCAATTGCTGCTCCACCTACTCCCAAGGCAATATTGCGACCTGTGTGTGATTCTACTTTTTCCATCTCAACATCATCCCCAAAATCATCAACAATATTCTGGGCAATTATTGGGTTTTCTCCAATTTGAAGGATATCAAACCCTTGCTTTAGTAGAAATGCTTGTTGTTTGTCTCCGCGGACAGGTTGAGTTGCTTGAGCAACTACTTCATCCTCTATAGCCTGAGCGCTTGTTAAGAATTCAGGATTTTCTTTAGAACAGGTTACAACAGGGATGATAGGATCTATAATTCCAGCTTTCCGTACCGCCTCTTTGAGATCGTCAACGATTGGATTATAAAGAGAAGTATGTGGAGCACCATTTTCTGTAATGAGTTGAGCTACAACATATTCCCTAAGACGTTTTGCATGCTCAATGGCTGCGTGCACTGCTTCCAGTCTCCCACCTATTGTTTGTCTTCCATTACTTGAATACGTTGCCACTTCTACGCCAAATTTTTCTTGAAGTTCTTTTGAAATTTGGGCAAATGCTGCCTGTTTGTCTTTAACCTCTTTCGGAGTTTTTGATTTTCTTGTTGTTAATGCCATTAGACCTCCTGGTGTTATCTCATTCACACTTCTCATCAACTCAGTTCTTGTTGCAAGAAATTTTAAAAAACCTTCATAAGTTGCCGCCTGTGCAGCAATGGTGGAAAATGCTTCTCCAAAACTATGTCCACCTACTACACCTATTTGTAAGTTAGGATGGATTCTTTTAAGCTCAATCCATGAGGACATATTGTAGGGGGCATTTGCAAATTGAACAGCTTGAGTATCAGTTCTTTCAGGGTCTCTTAAATGAAGTGATGCGAGAGGAACTCTCAGCAATTTTGCTGTTGCATCATAAACCTCTTTTCCACCCTGTGAATTTCCATATAATCCCTCGCCCATTCCTGCAAAAGAAGTTTGGCCGTTCCAAAGAACTGCAACCTTACCAGAATATTGCAGTTCTTTTTTTTCGGGATTTCTTCTCGCGCCTTCTTGTGGAGACATTTTAAAGTATTGTAGCATAGTAAAAGTTTTCAAACGTAATAAAACGAACATGATTTTTGTGATGTACATTACAAAATAAATGTGGTATAACTCACACTACCTGCTTAAAAGATATGTCTAAGCTTCAACAAAGACTAGATACCGTCTGGGATAAACCTGATTTTAACTCCTTTTTTAATGAGCTTATTAAGCGCCCGGTTAGAAAAATTAAAAAAGGGGATACTCTTTTTTACCAAGGAGATGAGACTAACAAGCTTACTTATATAAAAAGTGGATATGTAAAACTTTTTCAGACGGCCGAGGACGGAAAAGAACCGGTAGTATACCTTTATGGTCCCCCCACAATTTTAGGTCTGCGTGCGTTAACATCTAAAAACCATGAATATTGGCATAGCGGTGAGGCACTAACTGATTGCGAAGTAATATCTGTTCCGGTAGAAGAATACAAGCAAATTCTATTAGCTCATCCAGAATACATTATAGATCTTTTGTATTTATTTATCCAAAGACTTAACTATACGGAAAGAAGGCTGTATGGGTTTATAGCAGCGGAAACTACCACAAGAGTTGCTGCGTTTTTATATGACTGTGTATTGCGTTTTGGAGAAAAGTCAGGTACAAAAACTGCTATTCCAGTTCCATTAACCCATCAGTTAATTTCTGAGTTTGTAGGATCTGCCAGAGAAAGCGTAACTATATCTTTAAACAAGTTAGAAAAAGAAGGACTTATTAAGCATTCAAGGGGAAGCATAGCTGTCTTAAATATATCTAAACTTCAAAACCACGCAGGAATCAGCTAGGCAACATTTTGATGTCTTCTCACCAGCATTGCAGCATTGTTTCCTCCAAATCCGTATGCTACAACAAGACCGGATTCTGGTTTGTAGATAAGCGGTTTGTTTCTTATTAAGGCAGGAAAGATATTTCTTTCTACTTCATCATCAAGTTCATCATATTCGTCTGCGTCTTTTTCCACTTTTAACCGAGGATTATTCAAGTTCAAAATGTGAGGAATAACGCCTTCCTGTAGGGATTGTATGGCTGCAATAAGATTCAATGCGCCAGCTGCTCCCATCGTGTGCCCCAGACTGCTTTTAATAGCCGCAATAGGTGTGTCTTTTAGCAAATCCCCCAATACCCTATATAACGCGTGTGCTTCCAGTCTGTCTCCGGGTTTTGTTGCTGTAGCATGGGCCCATACAACATCAGGTGCTTGAAGGAGGCTTTTATTTATTGGGTCATAAAGCGCTTCCATGGTTAGACGCGCTACGTTAGGAACATCTAATTCTGTTGGGTGTTTGCCGTCCATTCCCTTACTGAATCCACCGACTTCCGCTAATATTTTTGCTCCCCGTTTCTGAGCATGCTCCAAGCTTTCAAGAATTAAAATTCCAGCTCCTGATGCAGGGACAAATCCATCCCTGTCTTTATCAAATGGTTTATTTGCAGTTTGTGGGTCAGTTGACTTAGAAAGAACCGTCATATTAGCAAATGAATTTACATCAACCATACCCATGCCAAGCTTATCTGGGTCAGCAAGCATGTCCTCAAATCCTCCTACGATTGCAATATCTGAGTACCCATCTCTTATTAATCTTGCACCTTCAACTGCACTTGCAAGACCAGTAGCGCAAGCCTCAGAAGATGTCATTCCCCACCCTTCTATCTTCCCGAATTTTCTTGAGACATCTCCGTTAACTTCCTCAGGAAATACACCTAAAACCCAGGTAGGTCTGATAAATCTTGCATTGGCATTAACCTTCTTTTCTGCTTCTGCCTGTTCCTCTTCTGATAGGTTGCCACTAAAGTATTCATTTACATTAACACCTCTAAAAAGTCTTTCATGGACCTTAATAATATTGGGAGATTGTCCAATTCCGCTTCCAGGTAATGTGCTTATACGAGTTAAATCAAGTCCAGGAATTAATTTTTTATTTCCATCCAATAACCCCGCATGTTCAAGAGCTCTCTGGGTTGTGTACTGAGTTAAGGCGCCAACAAAAGATAAATCTCTTGCTTCGCGTCTGTCAAAATGGTCTTCAGGATTAAATCCTTCAATCGGTGCGGCTAACATGATATCTTTGTTTCCGGTAGGATAAATTTTTGCTGACGATCTTCCGTTAAGCATTTCAGCATAAGTCTGTTCTTCATCTCCAAAGGGGGTTTGGGCGGCTATTCCTGTAACAACTATTCCTTTGCTTGGTTTTAACCGTTCTCTGTCCGCTCCTAATTCGTGTGCTCTTGCATGGAGATACTCTGTGGATCTGCTCATAAAGTTAATCTATAACAAATTACCTGGGTAGTATGTAATTTTTGAAACATAAAAAATGTGATTTACACTACACAATATTTGTTTGTGTTATTACGGAATTAAGGAGGACAGTTTCATACATTTTATGTATGTCTTTACCGGATTATAGAACTTCCCCTGACATACTGCAAGCCCCTGAAGCTCTGAAGCCTACTATATATATAAGTACGTATCAGCCTAGAAGGTCTGTTTTTAATGAAGAGATTGAATCATGGGGAGTTAAAACAGCAAGCGGAAAACATCTCACAGCTCAGGGGATAGAAGACTTAATAGGGGTTAAAAGAAGGTTTGTTGCTCAGTCTGATGAGACACCTTTAATGATGGGGCTCTCAGCTATAGAAAAACTAGGAATACAATCAGCAGACATAATACTTTTCTCAACAAGTTTTCCTACGGGTCAGGATTTAGCAACAGAAGTAAGTGAGACGTTTGGATTAGGTGCAAAACCTGGAGGAAGAATCAATGTGCATATGGCTTGCTCCGGATTTGTTGCCGGGCTTTCATATTTATATCAAGAACAAGGGAGACTGCAAGGCGCAAGAGTTTTAATGGTAAATTCCGAAAAATATCATCCCTTTATGAAAAGTCTGCGTGATGAAGATGCCCTGCAAGTAGATCCTGGACTTTGTGCAACTATTTTTTCAGATTATGCTACTGCAATGACATTTACTCTAGGTGAAGACCTAAGTATTTTGGGTGTAAAAAATGAGTTTGATTTCTCTGCAGAAGAAAATTCATTTATTAAAATGCCTATAGAATGGGATAATTTAGATGATGGGGGAATACATATGGTAAAGGATGTTCCAGCGTCTACTACTGGAAAAATTTATCAGGATGGGCATAATGTTTTTAAAACTATGCTTAAAAAAATTCCAAGGCTGGTTGAGGGATTGGTAGTAGATGCAGGTCTTTCTTTTTCTGATATTTCTGCAGTTTTAACTCATCAGGGAAGTTTAAGAATGACAACAGGGATTGCCGAAAAACTGAATCCAGAACTTGCCAGGGTAAGATTTGATCAGGAGGATGGAAACGTTTCTTCCGCCGCAATTCCAAGACTTATGAAAAGAGAAATAGATGAAGGAAGATTATTTGGAGGAGACACTTTGGTGCTAGCTGGATTTGGTGGAGGGTTAATGGCTAGTACTGCGGTGGTAAAATTAGGAAGAACCGCATAAAGATCGAAAGAGTTTGTTTTTAGGAAAATAGAGTTGCTCTTAAATCCTCGGATTTAAGAGTCAATCAAATTTTCTTATTGGATTTTAAAAGACAAAAATTTGATTGGAGGTGATAATTTATGACAGCAGAAAATAATGGAGGAAATGGTATAAAACCAGGCGATCCTAAGTTGTCTACAGACAGAAGACATTCCTATGAGGAATTTACCCAAAGACGATTCTACAAAGATGTTAACAGGAAAACCTTAGCCCTTGCTCCTTTAGGAAACACAAGAGTACTAGATGTTGCAACTGGTACAGGAGGAATGATTGAGCTGATGTTTGCTTCTCCAAAACTTTTAACTGCGGATGCAAGGGTTCATGGTGTGGATATTGATAGTTCCGCCCTCGTTGAGGCGCGTGGGAAATTTAGAGATTCTGATGTTACATTCTCAGCGGGAAGAGCTGAACAAACAGGAATGTCAGAAGAATTGTTTGATCTCGTAAGTTTTTGTAATGCAATTCATTTAACAAACGTTCCTGAATCTCTTGCAGAAGTTTACCGAGTGTTAAAACCAGAAGGAACGCTTGTTGCAAACAGTGCGTTTGTAGATGGCGTGGGGTACCCAACTCCTGATGCTGAACGTTTATGGAGAAATTTGGGGTCTCGGGCTTTACGCAAGGCAATAAAAGAAGGTTACAGACCTGTTAAGGGTACAGACTTTGTGACGTATACAGTAGATGAATACAAGAAGATGGCAGAAGAAGCAGGATTTGTAGGTGTAGAGATGGGAGAAATTGAGGCGAATATGGACAGAGAAGATGTTTTGGCGATTTGTCATTATGATGAATTTGCAAAAGGTGCACTGCCTGGAGTTCCATTAGAGGTATCTCACAGAGTTTTAGCAGAAGCGGCAGATGAGGTGTTTACTCAGTTAGAAGAAATGGGTCAGCCCAAGGTGTTTCCAAGAAATTGGGTTACATTAAAAGCCAGGAAAAAGTAGATTTCTTGACTTTTTCAGTCTATTTAGGAACAATGAAGGAATGGGGGGTTCATTGCATTTTCAAAAACTAAAGTCAGCCTTTGCCCTGAAGCATTCTAACTTAAAAAATCAGATTGTTGAAAAGCACAAAAATGCACTGTCTGTTTTGCGGACGTATCCGGTAAATATTACAGCTGGAATGATGGCGGGTATCATGCTTTTTGCAAATCCTCTTCCCGCGGTTCAGTCTAAATCATCACTTCCAGTGGTTGAGGAAAATAAACTTGCGGTAAGCCCGCAGGCGTTTCTAGTTTCAGATCTTCATGGAGCGTTGCCTCAGGAAGTACAACCGCTTACAGATCAGCAGGAAAAAAATATTTCAGAAATTTTATCTAGGTCTTTTCACATGAAAGTTTCAGCAGAATTAGATGGTATTAAATTAAATAGATCATATGGGTTAATAGGCCAAGAACAGCATTTAGCACGTTATCCAGGAGATTCAATGGGAACACATTTTGATAACTCTGAGGATGCAGAGAAATTCGCAGAACAAGGGATGGCGCCTGGGTTAGGCGCTTGGGGCTATTTTGCTCCTTCTAAGTTTGATCTAACAAGAAAAGATATAGAAAGGGAAAAATATTACATTGCGGTGCAAACATTTTTAGCACCGGGATTTGATGAAAACGTAAGACGTTATATAGAATTTTTTAAATACAGAAAAATGCTTGTGGTTAATCCTGAAAATGGAAAATCTATGATTGTGGATATTGCAGATGCCGGACCGGGACAGTCTACGGGAAAACATTTAGGTGGATCCCCTGAAGTTATGAAATATTTAGAACGAGTGGATGGTGCACAACGTGGTCCGGTGTTATACTTTTTTGTGGATGACCCAGCAGATGAATTACCTCTGGGACCTGTGCAAGCATTAGGAAATTAAAAATATGAAACACGCTTTTTATTCAGAAAAAAAATCACTTTATTCAGAGAAAAAGTCACTTTATTCAGAGAAAAAGTCACTTTATTCGGAGAAAAAATCCTTTTATGCGCATCTCGCTGAAACGGAAGTGGTAGAACAAGAACTAGAAAATCTAGAGCTTTCAGAGCATGAAAAAAAAGATCTTATGACACACGTTCATGCAAGCATTCACTATACTGTTTTAGATGTTGTCCTGTCAGAACTTCCAGAAGATCACAAGAAAAAATTTGTTGAATTGGTAAGAGAAAATGATCACGAAAAAATTTGGGAACATGTTAAAAATAATTCTTTGCAAATTGAGGGAAAAATAAGAGATGGAATAAAAATTCTTGTCAGCGAATTTCTGGACGAGATTAAAAAAGTAAAAGAATAACTTGATTTTTAGTGCTTAGCATGTATATACTCATCTGCAATAAATAAATTTTAAATATGAGTATGTACTTAAAATATTAACAAAGATTTAAAGATTGCAAATCCAAATATTTTAAGTATAATGTACAATATTAACTAAATTATGCCGACAAAAACATCTAAACCATCTGCCAAAAAAACCGCAAAGCCGGCTGCTAAAAAAACAAGCGTTTCTGCTACACCGGTAGAGAGCGCATCTGTTACTCCTAGAAAGTCTTTATCAAAGTTAAAAGTAGGAATTCTAGTTGGGGTTGTAATTATTGCTGTTTTACTCTACGTTTTTAGAGGGTTTTTTATTGCGGCTATTGTGAACGGACAAGTAATAACCAGAATGTCTATAGATCAACAGCTGGAAAAACAATTTGGAAAAAAAACTCTTGAGTCTCTCATTACAAAAAACTTAATTCTTCAAGAAATGCAAAAAAATAATATTTCAGTTACTGATAAAGAGGTTAACGATGAAATTAAAAAAATAGAGGATACACTTAAAAAACAACAGCGAACTCTTTCAGAGGCATTAGACCAGCAAGGTCTTACTCGTTCAGACCTTATGGATCAATTAAAAATTCAGAAAATGATAGAAAAGTATTTTGCTAAGGACTCACAGGTCTCAGATAAAGAAGTGGACACCTACATTGAAGAAAACAAGGATTCTCTTCCACAATCAGAAGATCAAAACACATTAAGAGATTCTGTGAGAACTCAGTTAAAACAACAAAAACTTTCAGGAAAGTTCCAGGCATGGCTTGCTAATCTTCAGGCAAAAGCAAAAATCCAATACTTTGTTAACTTCTAATAATTTCTTCTTTAGTACTTGAGTCATTTTTCAATTTTAGTTATAGTATTTTACGTTAATGGTTATAGATAAAAAAACGAAAATGCTTCAGAAAATTACTGATGAAATTCTTTCCTGCAAAGAGTGTAAGATTGACAGATTAGGAAAAGCTGTGGTGGGGGAAGGGTCTTCGGATGCAGACGTAGTTTTTATAGGGGAAGCACCAGGAAGAGCAGAAGCAGAAACTGGAAGACCTTTTGTAGGAAGATCTGGTAAGCTTTTGAGAACACTTATTAATGAAGCAGGACTCAAAGAAGAAGATGTTTACATAACAAGCCCTGTAAAATATCTGCCAACGTACGTAACTCCTAAGCCATCTGATATTTCTCACGGAAAAACACATTTAGATAAGCAGCTGAATATTATTGATCCAAAAGTGGTAGTGCTTTTAGGAAACGTTGCTGTTCAGGGTGTTTTAGGAGAAAAAGTTCAAGCATCTAAAATACATGGGACTATACTTGATAGAAATAATAGAAAATATTTTGTAACAGTTCACCCAGCAGCGGCTCTGCGGTTTGTAAAATTTAAAAAACTCTTACTCGAAGATTTTAAAGAACTTAGAAAAATTATCCAGTAGGTTTGACTTACAAACTTTTTAATTTCTGCGTGATATAATTCCAGCAATGATTGAAACAAGCCCAATTCCGAAGAGGAATATTAGGATTGAAAGAGTGTCAACTGAAGCTGTTCAAAAACTAAACCTAGGATCACTATTTACCCCAGGAGAGTTCGATGCTCTCTACGATTTTAGAGGTCAACTTAAATTGGAAAGTGCTGCGGGAAGACTTGCAGCCAAGTTTGCGACCCAGAGATTATCCCAGCCACATTTTTCGTTACTAGACCTAGAAATTATGAAGCATGATGCGGGTGATCCATATATAAACTTTCCTAATAAAGACAGAACTTATGGGGATTTTTTAGTAAGCATTTCTCACGATAAAGGAGCAGGAAGCGCAATTGCGGTTGTAATAAAAGACAATGGAACCTTACGGAATTTACGAATTGGAGTTGATGTAAGTCGTCGTGAACGAGTAGTTAAGTCTGCAGAAAATGCAAGAAGACTAGGCGGCAACAGGGTATTTACACAAGAAGAAGTTGATGAAGCAGGGGATAATATGGACTCATATGCTAAACGGTATGTGGTTAAAGAGGCTGTTGCAAAAGTACTAGTTGGAAAAGGGCCTAATGGAGTACATCACCTTCATACTGCAGCAACCCAAGAAGCAGATGGGGCCATAAGAATTTCAAGTCTCACAGGAATTGCTAAGGAGTTATCCGAGAAACTTGACGTAAATACATGGAGCGCTCATGCTGTTGAGTTGAAAAATGGAGTGGTTGTAGGTTTGGTTATAGCACATAAATCATGAGAGAACTTTATGGAAGATCACTGGATGGTTTTAAGTTAGCAGATTTGCACATGCACACAAGAGGATCCCTAGATGTGAGCAGGAGGGGTGGGCTGGAACCGCATGAAGCAGTTTTACAGGCTCAAACATTTGGGTTATCATCCATTGCAATAACTGATCATGACAACATTTCCTCATCGTTAGAAGCACAAAGATACTCTCAGGTAAACAATCTTGCTATTGAAGTAGTTTCCGGATCGGAACTTACAACAAGAGACGGCCACTTAATTGGAATATTTTTACATGAAGATATACCGGTTGAGCTTAGTACAGAAAAAGGTTTAGACGGAAAAATTCCAAGAATTAGTATGAAAAATGCTATCAGAAAAATTCATCAACAAGGAGGTTTGGCAATAATTCCCCACCCGTTTTATAAGAGATTAGACTCAGCACGCAAAAACACATTAACAGCCATATACCAAAGCAAAGACCCGCAAGTTTATATAGATGGATATGAAGTTCATAATCAGGGAGTTATTGATGCTTCTTCTAGAGGTGGAGATGGACATAGGGATTCAAATGATGATGCCATAAGGTACAGACTAGCTCATAAAGGAGAGTTAGGTGCTATGATAGGTTCTTCTGACGGACATAGATTAACAGTAGGTAGAGGACTTACCGCATATCGTGGTGATTTATATACTTCGATTAGAAATGAGGAGACGCGCGCAGTTGTGCTAGATAGGGAAGATCACGCAAGAATGCTTCGGGAAACTCTAGAGGTATTCGGAATGGAGCGAGTTATTGACAATTTACCAATGAAAGACAGGGGTAAGGCAAAAGAATTTATAGCTTCAGTAATCTGATAAATGCAGCGTGATACAATATACTCATGAGAAGGAAGATTGATAGGGAGGAAGGATATTCAGAGGGACAAGTAGTGGAGTCCTGGAGTGGGAAAAAGATTATTGCGGCATGTTTAATCTTAGTTTTAATTGGAATTGGAGGATATTATCTTTTTCAGCAAGCTAAAGAAAAAGCATCAAAAGTATTAGGCGCGCAAGTTGTAAACTCTAAAAATTCTGAAGTGAAATTGTTAAGCGGAGAAGATGCAACAAAACTACTTGAGACGGCAAAAAAAGAATTAAGCAACTTAACTCCTGATAATTTAACCGCATCTGACGCAGCACTTCAAAAAATTATTTTAGATCTTCAAAGTCTTCAAAAAGGAAAAGGCAATCCCATAGAAACACTTTGTAATTTAGTTTGTAAGAAATAGTCGCTTCGCTCCTGCGGTTCTCGGCTTCGCCTGCGATCCTAAAAAATGGTAAAATTCACATATGAACGATCAGGATTTAAAAGAACGTGCAGAAATAATTCTTCAAAAGTTAGATCTGGCTGAAAAACAGCGCCAACTTTCAGAAATTGAAGCGCTTTCTGTGAGTCCGGATTTTTGGAAAGATACTGAAGCTGCTACAAAAAAAATGAAGGAGATGGGAAATCTTCAAAAGGAAATAGAAGATGCTAAGAAACTAGAAGAGCTAATTAATTTAGGACACTATGATGAGTTGGAGCATTTTATAAAAAACCTGGAGGTTTTATTATATCTTTCAGGAAAGCATGATAAAAACAACGCAATCATAACTATCCATGCAGGACAAGGAGGAGTTGACGCAATGGATTGGACTCAAATGCTTTATAGAATGTATTCAAGATATGTTGAAAAAAGAGGTTGGGGTTTGGAGGAAATAGATCTTGTTTCAGGCGAGGAGGCTGGAATTAAAAAGGTAGTGTTTTCTATAAAAGGAAGCAATGTATATGGGTACTTAAAAGGAGAGCAGGGAGTTCATAGACTTGTAAGACTTTCTCCTTTTAACTCAGCAAATCTCAGACAAACCTCCTTTGCATTAGTTGAGATACTGCCTGAGATAGAATCTGATTTAGATGTAGAAATAAAAGAAGATGATCTAGAATGGGACTTTTTTAGAAGTGGTGGTCATGGAGGTCAAAATGTAAATAAGGTTTCAACCGCTGTAAGGCTCACTCATAAACCAAGCGGATTAGTAGTTACCTGTTCTCAGGAAAGATACCAAAATCAGAATAGGGAAAACGCACTGAAAATTCTAAAGGCAAAGCTGTGGGCTAAACAAGAAGAAGATAGGTCAAAAATGGAGAAAAATATTAAAGGAGAATATGTTGCTCCATCTTGGGGAAATCAAATTAGAAACTATGTCCTTCACCCGTACCAATTGGTAAAAGACACGCGTACTAAAGTGGAATCTGGAAATGTAAATGCAATTTTAGATGGAGACCTTGATCTATTTATAGAAGCCGAACTAAAGATTCAATAAGAGAATGAACTTCTCAAAAATTACCATAATAACTGACAGGCTCTTCATTGTTCCTGTTTCCTTGCAATATAAAGAAGAAATCTTCAAGGAGTTCACGCCAGATGTAACTTACTTTATGTATCCAAAATCTCCGAAAGAAATTGAGGAAACGGAAGAATACATTAAATCAAGTCAAGAAAAAATAAAAGAGGGTTCTGATCTAAATCTCACGATTCTCAAGAAGGATACTCATGAGTTTTTAGGAGGTTGTGGTCTGCATCAACTAAAAACAAAGGTCTTAAAATTTGGGATTTGGATTAAAGAAGACGCACATGGAAACAAGTATGGGGCTGAGGCGATTTCTGGACTCAAAAAGTGGGCGGAAGATAATTTAGACTTTGATTATTTTATCTATCCGGTGGATATAAACAATATTCCGAGTAGAAAAATTGCAGAGTCTTTAGGGGGAATAGTTCACAAAGAGTACAAGCAAAAAAGCTTGTCTGGAAGGGTTCTTGACGAAGTAGAATATAGAATTGAAAAATCAAACTAGGGTTGTAAAAAAGTTCAATATATGGTTTACTAGACTGTATGGAAGGCAAGTCAGTTGTTCATAGTTTTGATGGGAAAGCAACCCATCACGCAAAAAAAGATCACTCAAGTTTTTTAGTAAAATACTCCCTTTTTGTTTTTATAGGCGCAGTTGTTTTAGGTATTGGTGTTGGACTATTCTTTGCTTCAAGGAAACCTGCTGTGGTTGCGGTTGACTCAAACACTAAAATTGAAGATTTGAAGCCGGGAACAATTTTTGGCTCATCTGATGAAAAAGCGTTTAAAGATTCTGCTGAAGGTTTACTAAAAGAAGGTGGAATAAATGGTGAGGGAACTCATCATTTGGATAGAGACCTTGGGCCTTCTAAATATGTTTATTTAACCTCAACAGTTATTGACCTGCAAAGCTTTGTTGACAAAAAAGTAACTGTCTGGGGGGAAACACAAAAAG
>CAZQIA010000018.1:0-12852 GCA_964593215.1 uncultured Gammaproteobacteria bacterium | reverse complement strand
TGTAAGCTTATACGTTTCATATAGAAAGGGACAGTCCCCATCAGACACAGAGAATCAATTAAAACAGGCAAAGGCAAACGAGAACACAGCAGGAGGATATATTAATATGCAACTTCAAAAGTTACTCCACAGAAAAACAGAAAGTGAAATAATCCAAGATAAAATTGATTCTATAAAAAGTATAGAAAAGAAAATTCATGTTATTAGTTCTACTAAAATGAACCCTGGGAAATCTATTGGATCTCAAGTCTATTTCTTACAGTTAAAACCTGGCACTGATACAAACGAGGCAGTAAAAGAACTCAAAAAACTACCGCAAGTTGAAAGCGTTCTGCCTAATTTTATGATGAAAATGAATAGGTCTGGAAGCTCTATACAATCGGCTGAGGAGATACCAAGCACAGTACAGTTTTTAGTGAAGTACAAAAAGAATCAAACCCCTGACGAAATACAAAAGCAGGTTGACAATAGACTTACTATGACAGGGCAAATATCAAAAATTGCCGATGTTTTTTCAAACTCCCCATCCCCAGAAGAAAAAATGAAGCAAATCCAATCTGCGTGGAAAAAACTCGACTACGTATACTCAAGAAGCGCATATACCACATCAACGCACGGAAATGAGAATTTTACTAGAACAGATCTTGTCACTTTTAAAAATTCAAACAATTTGAGCGCAATATTAAATGAATATAAAAAACTCCCTGAAGTTGAGGCAATTCTTCCAAATTTCATACTGCTTGCGAACAGTACTCCCAATGATTCAAATTTTTCTACCATGTGGAATCTTAAGAAAATTCAAGCTGAAACCGCATGGGACACTACTCAAGGCTCGGTAAATGTAAAAGTTGCAGTAATTGATTCTGGAATTGACTATAACCATGAGGATCTCGCAGGAAATTACGTGGGTGGATATGATTTTTCAACATGTAATGATTCAGAGACAGACCAACAATCTGCTCCACCAGGAACTTGTCTTCATCCAAAAGCTCCCGATTCTGATCCAATGGATGATGTTGGACATGGCACCCATGTTGCAGGCACTATTGCAGCCATAGGAAATAATAATATTGGGGTTGCGGGCATAAACTGGAAGGCAAAGATTCTAGCTGTAAAAGTTTTAGGCGCTGGTGGCGCTGGGGGCATCAATGATATTTTAGCAGGAATAAATTACGCAGTACAAAATGGGGCAAAGGTTATTAACATGAGCTTAGGAGGTCCTCTCCCCGCGCCATATACCTGCGCTTCTGCAGATCCTGATCTTCAAATAGTAAGAGATGCTCTAGATAGTGCAAAAAATGCAGGGGTTACTATTGTAGTTTCTTCAGGAAATGATAACCATGATGCAACAAACGATCTTTACTCCTCCTGTCCAGAAGTAATTGCCGTTGGCGCCACCGGTCCTTCAGATGAGCGTGCATCCTATTCTAACTATGGATCTGTAGTTGTAATTTCAGCACCAGGTGGAAACTACTCCCATGGGGGATCTACTGCAATGATTCCATCTTCGTTCCCTCCTAGTATTACACTTGATCCAAATTTTGGTTTTTATCTGTCCGGACAAACTAAATATGCATTTCTACAAGGAACGTCCATGGCATCCCCTCATGTTGCTGGTGCTGCTGCGTTACTACTGTCTGTCAACCCAAATTTAACTCCTGATCAAATAAAATCAACGCTAATCCAAAATGCAGATCCTATCTCAACAGATAAACCAATTGGCCCCAGACTAAATTTGGCAAAAGCGGTCGCCGCAGTTAACACATCTAATCCTCCGGAAACACAAGGCCCTACAAATCCACCTCCAACTTCAGAACCACCTAACAACAGTCCTGTACCCACATCGCCAACTGAACCAACTTCTCCCCCCCCAGCAACTTCTACTCCTACGATACCTCCTAAAAATGTAACAATATCTTTTAACTATCAGGGAATAGGAAATGGAGGAAATATAACCCCAACACACACTCAAAGAAACTATACAGTGGAACTTTTGGGGAATAATGGAACCGTAGTAGGATCCGCAAAAGGCGTAGCAAATTATCAGAATGGTATTTTTACTGGAACATCAGCTTTACCTGATATACCAACTGATTCATATCAAATAAGAATTTTAGTTGATGGATCTTTGCCTAAATTAATCCCTGGATTTTTAAAACTTCCAACAGAGCAGGATACCACAACAACTCAAGTACCCTTAACCTCTGGAGATATAAACCTAGATGGAACTTTGGATATTATAGATTATAATATGCTGATTGCCTGTATCCAGAGAGCATGCATAGGGAATTCTTTTACATATTCTGATTTAAATGACGACAACACCGTAGATGAAAGAGATCTCAACATACTTTTAAGAAGTTTTGCAACACGTTCTGGCGAGTAAAATGAAGATATTCTCAATTTTGTTATCCGCAGTTTTTATTCTATTTTTTATACTTTTTTTATTCCTGTCTCAAATCTCTCCTCTAAAAAGCACGGATCCTAAATCTCTTACTCAGGTTCCAGAAACTGAAATATACTTTAATCCAAAAACACTCAGTCATGGCTGTTATTCAAAAAAAACTGCCGATATCTACATTGATTCACATAAGAATTCAGTTTCTTCAGTTCAAATAGAGCTCCAATATGATCCTTTTGCAATAACAGACTTCTCAATTTCCCCTTCTGAAGACAACTTTTTTGGTACAAAAAACTCTTACCAAATTAGTCTAAATGAAACAAGAGCAGAGTATGGAAGGGCATCTTTGTCTCTTGAGAATTCTGAGGGATTTTCTGAGAAATCAGGTGTAGGCAAAATTGGAACTGTTAACTTCACTGCAAATCCTGTAGCATCAACAAGTACTGTAGTTACATTTATAAATAAAACGAATGTCTTAGGAAGAAGCAATAGAGATTCTAGACTTAAAACTACAATACCCCTTACTATAAACTGTCTTTAATCGCTTAAAAATAGGAATACCTTTTTTAACTAGAAAATTAAAAATAGGAGTACCTTTTTTAATCTATCAAATTAAAAATAGGAGTACGCCCAAAATCCAATAGAACGTAGGTTCTGAGAAGAAAGGTACGATTCTTTTTCTTTTACGGATGTGTACGTTTCAAACCAAACCTGATGATCTTCATTGTCCTTTTTGTAGCTAATCTTCATTCCGTAAGACTTATTATTTTCTGCAGTGCATGCGTTTTTGTTTATACAATCAGTCATAAATTTCTCAAACATAAGCGTGCTTTTTGCTTCAGCTGTACCCTTAGTCCTTCCTTTTTCGTCAATATTCCAATCATATCCAAACATTCCAAAAATAAACGTTAATTTTTCAGACGGAACTACCTTTAAAAAATCTGAAACCATTGTTTTAAAATCGTATCCGTATTGTTCTTTTCCGTCTAAGGGGAAGTTGGGCCCAGGATCACCTTTTGCCTTGCTTAGATCATATGTCATAATGTAAATTCTATCCGTAACTTTTGAGATCTTCTCTACGTCATACGGTCTAACTCTGTAGAAAACATCTCCATAAATAAATGTACCAAATGAAAGGTTTCCAGTATGCGCTTTTGATTGAAACAGTGCATGAAATGAGGTTATTTTTTGCAGCAAATCATCAAATGGAAGCCCTTGCGTTTCAAAATCCAAAACTATTCCTGAGAAATTATTTGTTTTTGCAATATCTACTGAACCATCAATAATTTTGTTTTGAATTTCTTTTTGTTTTAAGATTTCTAAATTTTCCGAACTCCCTAACATTCTTACTATTAAATAAGAATTCTTACCGTTTACAAAAGCTTTGAATGTGCTCAAGTTCTTAAATCCCGGATCATTTTCATCAATTCCATTTTTGCTTGCTGCAATTCCAAAGTAAAGAAACGTGTTGTATCCTGTTCCAGTTTCATCTTTAGGAAGAGTCCAATAAGGAACAATTATGTAGCTTTCAGAGGGCGATATTTTTTGAGTGGTAGCGCTTTGAACTGTATTTTTTTTCTTCTGGGTTTCTGTTTTTTTTACTAAGTTATAAACCCAAATTGAAGAAAATACTATGATGATGAACAAGAAAATACCTATGAGCTTTCTCACGCCGTAATTGTACCATTTATATATAGAAGAATCGAATTTTAACAGATTGACTTTACCACCTTACAACTTTATAGTGATACGCAGTGAGAGGAGGTGATCAAAATGATTAGAGCATTAGATGGAGTATTACTTTCAAGCGAAGACAGTAAAAAACTTGCTGAATTTTACCGGGATATAGTTGGTCTAAAAATGACCAATGAATGGGAGATGGGAGAAGAAGGGCAATCAGGCTATGAATTTGCTGATGCTAAACTTTTTATCAACCCGCATGACAAAGTTAAGGGAAAAAATAAAAATCCAGAGCGTTATATGCTTAACTTTGAGGTTGATGATATAGAAGAGGAAGTTAAGAAGGTTAAGAAAAACGGTGCAAATCAAATTCAAGACATTTATCATGTGGAAGGATATGGATTAGTGAGTACATTTGAAGATATAGACGGAAACTACTTTCAGATAGTCCAAGTAAGAGAAGCGAGCAACTAATATGAAGAAGCGTGCTTTTTTATTCGACTTTGACGGAGTGATCTTAAATACTGAACCTCTTTGGGAAGAAGCGAAAAAAGAAATTTTTTCTACTCTATTTGGAGAAGATGTTTTGCACAGAATTGGAAATACGGTTGGAATGAGCATGATAGGTATTCATGCAAAGGCAAAGGACTTAGGAGCAGAGGTCTCACTTGAAAAGGCAATTCAATCTTTTCATTCCCATGCACCTGAAATTTATAAAAATTCTCCCATAACTCCAGGCATTAATGATCTTAAGGTAAAACTAACTAAACTAGGTTTTACTATTGGAATTGTTTCTGCGTCACCAAGATCATGGCTTGATATAGCCCTTAACAGGCTGAGCTGGGGAAAAGAAATAAAAGCTATTTTAACACTTGCTGATAGGCCAGAAATAGAACACAAACCATCTCCACAGGGATATATAGAACTTATGAAAATACTGCATGTTAAAAAAGAAGAATCTATAGCTCTTGAAGACTCTAACTCCGGTATTACATCAGCAAAAAGTGCAGGAGTATACACCATAGGTTATTCGGGTAATTTGGTTCCTGGACAAACCCAGACAGGAGCTGATATTTATGCAAATTCCATGGATGAAGTTTCTAAGATTGTAGAAAAATTCTTGTAGCTTGTTATTAAAAATAATCTTCCAGTTCTGCGTAGTCTTTTTTTATTTTTTGAAAAGCTTCTCTTGCAACCAAACTTAGCTTCAATTTTTGTGCTTCCTGTAAAGAAAACCACCCCATTTCTGAGATTTTAGAAGGTTCAAGAATTTTAGGAACCCCTCTTGTTAATTGAGAGATGTATGGAACTGCAACCCAATGTTGTTTCTCATTTGGGATTCTGTGATTTACAGGAGGCAATGTTTTTAGAGGCTTTATGGAAATCCCCAACTCTTCTCTTATTTCTCTTTTTATTGTATCTGCCATACTTTCTCCAAACTCCATTGCTCCTCCTGGAAAACCCCAGAAACCAACCTCATTTTTAGAATCTTTTCCGCGCTTTATTAAAAGAAATTTTCCCTCTTTGTTTAAAATGACTGCACCTATTCCAACACCTATAAAATCTTTTCCTTTTGTAAACTTACTTGATTTTCTCATGTTACATAGGATCACAACTCTAAATAGAGTGAGAACCGCAGTAAATTTTTAATTTACTATCTCCACTTCTGGCTCTGGTATAAAGCCAAAAACATCCTGAAAAGTTTTTTGAATTTTATCTATTATATTTTTTACGTCTGAAAATGTTGCTCCTCCCAAATTTACTATAAAATTACTGTGTTTATTTGAAATTTGAGCCATCCCTATCTGTAAACCCGACAAGTCTAACCTTTTATTTAAATACCCCATGCTTACTTTCCCATGCCATTTCACTTTTATTTCTTGCTCTATGTCTGGAAAAACAGCGAGAATTTTTTCAATTTCTTCTGGATTGTTAATATTTTTAAAAGAAGATCCTGTGGATGGAAGATCCATAGGATGCTTATTATTTCTGTAAGAAATATTTGCTAAATAAACTTGTCGTGCACGTGACACTTTTGCATCATCCGCTTTTTCTAAATTGAATTGAACTGACAAAATAATCATATTGTGATTTTTCTTTACCGTACTTGAGCGGTATGAAAACCTAATATCTCTTTTATTTAACTTTTTTGTTTTAAAAGATGTGCTATCTAAGATTTCAGCTCCTGCAAAAGTGTCTTTTACCTCTCCTCCAAATGCTCCTACGTTTCCTCTTACGGCCGCCCCCACCGTACCAGGAAGACCACCAGCCCATTCAAGTCCTACCAAGTTATTTTCAAATGCGAATCTAATTACGGAGTCTAGTGTAACACCTGCAAACGCTTCAATTGTGTTACTGTTAATTAATTTTACTGCCGAATTATCTTCTGACGTAATCTGAATAACTGCCCCTTCAAAATATTCATCTGTAAAAAGTAGGTTTGATCCTAATCCTGCAACAAAATACTTCTTAAGCTTCTCTTTTTTTATAAATTTGAATGCTTCAATAATGTCTTCCTTCGAGCTGCACTCAAGGAAATACGCAACGGTTCCCCCTATCTTATACCAAAGTTTTTCAGCAATATTTACATCTTTGTAAACCTTCATGAGGATATTTTAGGTTATGAGACGCTATTTAGCAAGAAAACTAACGGAGAAATAGAAGAAGGGAAAAAATTCCTATCTCTATAATTGAATACCCAAGTGTTATTTTTGCGATTTTTTTTATGAATCCGGTAGGAGCATAACGTTCAAGATATTGATAGGATAAAAAACCTCCAGCAACAGGCATAATGATTCCTATAAAAATGCTTCTTAAAAATAAACCCCCTGAAACCAAATAATACAAACTGTTATTATTTTGAAACAGAGATAAAAAAATTCCAACAAGCAGTAGAAGGGAAGGGGTAAGAATAAAAAATTCTGAAAAAATAAAAAATTTAGGAGTTAGCTTAAACAAGCTAAGCATATAATTATTCGCTCAATTTTTGCTTGAAGTAATCAACCCAAGGATTTACTGATGGATTTTGCTCATAAAGAATTCCCAGATAAAACGTTGTGTAACTACCTAACGCTAACACCTCTAAAAAGTCCTGATATGCATTTTCACCTTTTGTTATATATTGCATAACTGTTTGATTGTTTTGCTGAACTACATCTACAGTTAACTCCACTCTTTTTTGTATTTTCGAAGAATAGGAAAGAGACTTAAAAATCATAAATTTCATATCCGCTTTGGGAAACTTAAGTCCTTCCATAAGGTGGTGATTTAAATCTGGGATTAAATAGTATGCTGAAAAAGTTTTACTAGTTTCATTAAATTGATTTCTTAAAATCTGGGCATTTCCAGATAAATGCTCTGCAGCAAAAATTATAGGTATTTTATTTAAAAGTGCATGTGCATCATGCATAGCACGTTCCTTAATAGCGTCAATATTTTTTGTTATGTGCTCAATCCCACCCTTTAATTTCTCTTCATCTAGAGAAATTATGCCTGCGTTGTGAAGTAGTCCCATAAGCCCTACTATTGTGTACCCATTCCCAAGTCTGGGAACTCCCGCTGGGTTTAACGCGCCATCAAATATATATGCCGGGATGTTATTTGTTTTTGCAAAATCTCCCAACTTTCCGCCCTTTGTTAAAACAAGCATTTTTGCTTGTTTTTCCTTAGCCTCATCTGCGCAGGAAAGAACTTCTTCAGTAGAGCCGGAATAGGAAGTCAAGACTACGAGAGTATTAGATCCCACATATTTAGGCAAATGATAATCTGACACTGATTCTGTAGGAAACGGAAAATCCGGACCAAACAACGCCTTTACTACTAAAGCACCATAAATAGATGCGCCCATTCCGCAAAACACAATACTAGAAATATTTTTATAGTCTTCAGGAACCTTTATCTGTTTCACTTGATCCCACGCTGCAGATAGCTGCTGGGGAAGCATTTCGGTGGAACCGTACGTATTTTGAGGATCAAATTTTTTAACCTCTTCTAAATTTGTAATGTCAATCATGTGAAGTATAAGTAGCTACAGTTCACCGCGCTCAAGCTTTCTTTGCATGGGAGTCTCGTTAGGACGAGCATAATCATCTTCCAATCTCCAAGTTGTACCTTTTTCAGGAGTAGAAACTTCTACAATGTCACAATCCGTAATCCCGATAAGCCTGTGACGCTGTCCAACACATGAAGAAAACCCTGATCCGCTTGCAAGAACAGTCTCAACCAGTTTTCCGGTAGGATCATCCCACATTACTTTTGCCTGTCCATTAATTAAAAGCCAGCTTTCTTCTTTTTCATCATGAAGTTGCAAAGATAATCTTGCACCGCTGTTAATATGGATAATTTTGCCCATATATGGTCTGTCTTCTTGAACCCAATGAAGCTCATATCCCCATGGTTTTTCAACACGTTTTACATATGGTTCATTGGAAAATTTAGAAGGGTCAAAATGAGGAGGCTGTTGTTGATTCGTATTCTCTTCCATATTTAATATCAAACCATAATAGCACCGCATAAAACAAGATGCAAGAATTATTTATGTTTTTTTAACAAGAACAACATGTACTAGCCCATTTTTTCCAAAATTAGCAAACACTGTCCCATATTCGTTTTGTGCTTGTATTGCTGTTCCTTCATCTGTTGTTTTTATTTGGTCTGGATTTACGTTATTTATTACAACTAGTCCATCTTCACCCACTTTATATACAACCGTAGAATTCCCTCCGGGTTCACCTTTGTGAATTTCAAGATTGTCTAATTCAGATTTTTTACTACTTCCTGGAATTCTAAAATCAACTTGGCCTTCGTAATTTATAGAGAGTTTCCCTTCTCTATCTCCAACTTCACTCTCTATAATAACGTTTTCTCCCTGAAGACTTACCCCATGTGCAACTTTACCCAGAGTTACCTCAACTCCAGATGCTCCAGAATCAAATCTTACCCGAGAATGAAGCTCCCCTTTCTGTGCATCTGGAACAAAAAATTGAAAGAAGGGTTGTCCATCATTAGCTTCAAGTGGTTTAACAGTAAGAATTTCTCCACCTCTAGTTTCTAATTTACTACTTCTCCATGCAAGTCTTCTTAATAGTAGATCTACTCCAAGCATTCCTTCCACTTCGCCCCTTCTTAAAAGTGCTCTTCTGTCAAAATCCACACCTGATCTACGGCTTCTTAGTGTTCCGGTTATCTCAGTCATGAAAAAATTATAACAAACCTATCTTATAGGCGCAGCAATGTAAGGCAGGGCAACCTCTCTAAGGCTATGATTTCCTAGGCTAGCAGGTGGCTGCCAAAATTTTAGTAGAAGAGGTGTGGAAGGATTTTTTGGTTTTACCAGTGGATCATTCCTAAACACTTCTTCAATAAATTCAGTTGTGGGCCATTTCCCATTGTCAAATCTCTTGATCCATTTTAAAACTTGCGAAAGATCATCGTGCGCAATAATTCTAGTAAGATTACCTCCTCCCCTACTCGGTTCAAAATTTGCGGGACTAGCAGCAAACCATTTACTATTTATGTCTCTGGCAAGAAAATAATAATGATTTCCCCAACCGTTCCTAAGTTTTTCCGTCCCAGCGTCTGCCTGCAGCAATACTATTCCAGAAAACAAATCTGAGTATTTTTGAGATAAAAACTCTACTGCCGCTAATGATCCTTCTTTACATTTTCCCGCTGTTTGAATTGCTGTAAATACATCAAGATCAGCACCTGCAGGAAGTGTTTGTAGTGTTCTACTGTTTGGGGTACGGGAAGTATTTAATAGTTCCATTTGAGCCCAAATCATAGCGTCTTCTACAGCATTCCTAGAAGAAATGGGAAATGGTCTTTCTTGCCTTTCTAAAACCATAAGTGAATAATGAAGATTATTGTGCGGTGACGCGACCGGTGAAAGTGCTCTTTGCAAGCATAGCAGCAACTATATTTTGAGGCACTTCTTCATAATGGCTAGGTTCCATATAATAAGTAGCTCTTCCTTGTGACATTGAACGTAGTACTGTTGCATACCCAGTAAGCTCTGCAAGAGGTACCATTCCATGAATAATTCTAGCGTTTCCACGTTCTTCTGATCCTGTAATCTGAGCTCTTCTAGAAGACATGTCTCCAATTACGTCTCCCATAAAGTCTTCTGGAGTAGTTACCTCAACTTTCATAATAGGTTCAAGTAGGGACAATTTTCCGTTCTTTGCTGCATCCTGTAGAGCCATAGATCCAGCAATTTTAAACGCCATATCAGAAGAGTCAACCTCATGGAATGAACCATCATACAAAGTAACTCTTAGGTCAACAACCGGATATCCTAATAAAAGTCCATTCTCTAATGTTTCTTTTACTCCCTTTTCTACTGAAGTACAGAATTCTGCAGGAATTGCTCCTCCTTTAATCGCATTCACAAATTCATATCCTTCTCCACGTGGCTTAGGCTCAATTCTAATCATGCAGTGACCATACTGACCTTTTCCTCCGGTCTGTCTAATATATTTTCCTTCTCCTTTAACCTCTGCACCTGCAAATGTTTCTTTATATGCAACCTGAGGTGCTCCTACATTTGCCTCAACATTAAATTCCCTTTTCATACGGTCAACCATAATTTCAAGCTGCAGCTCTCCAACCCCGCTCATGATGGTTTGTCCTGTTTCATGGTTTGTTTTAACGGTAAATGTAGGATCTTCTTCCATGAGACGTTTTAATGCCTGACCCATCTTTTCCTGATCTGATTTAGTCTTAGGCTCAATAGCAAGAGAGATAACCGGCTCTGGGAAGGAAATCTTTTCTAGAATTAATGGTTTTGACTCATCACAAAGGGTGTCTCCGGTAATAGTGTCTTTAAGTCCCACAACCGCAACAATTTCTCCTGAAACTGCTTCTTTAATTTCTTCTCTCTGATTAGAGTGCATGAGAAGTAAGCGTCCAACTCTTTCTTTTACGTCTTTTGTTGAGTTATAAGCGTAAGATCCAGCTGTTAATTTTCCAGAATATATTCTCACAAATGTGATTTTTCCTACATGTGGATCAATCTGAACTTTAAACGCAAATCCTGTAAATGGTTCTTCTGGGGTAAGTTTTCTAGTTTCTTCTGCTCCTGTTTTAGGATTTGTACCTTTTACATCAACTCTATCCGTAGGAGATGGAAGATAATCTACAACTGCATCCAAAAGTGGCTGTACTCCTTTATTTCTTAAAGAAGATCCTGCATAAATTGGAACTAACTTATATCCAACCACTGCTTTTCTCAAGCCTGCTTTTAACTCTTCTGTTGAGATCTCTTTTCCTTCAAGGTATTTTTCAAGAAGTGTGTCATCATTTTCTGCAATTTTTTCTATCATCTTATGTCTGTATTCTTCAACTTGAGCCTTCATATGTTCTGGAATATCATCTGTGGTTTCGTATTTAGCACCCAGCTCTTCTCCTGTCCAAACTAAAGACTTCATGTTCATTAAGTCCACTATTCCCTTAAATTCATTTTCTGCACCAATTGGAAGCGCCATAATGATAGGATTTGCACCTAATCTTTTTTCTATAGAAGCAACAGTTTTCAAAAAGTCTGCTCCCAATTTATCCATTTTGTTAACAAAACAAATTCTAGGAACATGATATTTGTCAGCTTGACGCCATACTGTTTCAGACTGAGACTGAACTCCTTCTTCTGCGTCTAATACAGTAACTGCTCCATCTAAAACTCTCAGTGAACGCTCAACTTCAGCTGTAAAGTCAACGTGACCCGGGGTGTCAATAAAATTAATTCTATATGGATTATCTATTCCTTTTGCTTTATCAGCAGTGTGTGTCCAGAATGCAGTTGTAGCAGCAGACACAATAGTAATACCGCGTTCTCTTTCCTGAGCCATCCAGTCCATGACGGTATTTCCCTCATCAATATCTCCAATTTTATAGGTACGTCCTGTGTAGTAAAGAATTCTTTCAGAGGTTGTAGTTTTACCCGCGTCAATATGTGCGATTATTCCGATGTTTCTAATTTTTTCGAGTGGAACATTCCTGTTCTCAGTGATAGTGTCAGCCATTTTAGTAGTTTCCTTTCAAATCAAAAAAATTCGAATCTCGATTTCAGAATCTTTCGAAATTCGAACCACAGTAAGTATAACAAAGTTAGAGGTGAATGTAAATATTTATCTAGCTCTTCTTAGCGTTCCCGAAGTTCTTTCGGACATTCTTGGACGCCACACCAGACGGTCTTTTGTTGCAGGACTTTGATTTATTTTTTCCCGAAGAATATATCCCTCGTTATTGCTCCCAACAATATCATGTCTGTTTAGCCAATAATCCCATCTATATATTCCATTCTGCACCACAGGAAGCGGTATTCTTTCTTGAATTATTACAGCATTATCTGTCGCAATTTTAATTCGCAAGGCTTTATTTAAACCCACAACTCCAACATCATCTTTACTTAAACCTGCGTCTGTTTCCAGTGGTACTCGAGATACAAAACCGCGGTCTTTAATGGTTCTTATAGGATGCATTAACGCATCTGATTTAGAATATTTTTCATGGATTGTCATGCGAAACGAATTATAAGGTAGTGGATTATTCTTGTCAACAATCACTCATGATATAATTCACTCATGGAAAAAAGGGCCAAAAAAGTAAGAGAATTACTTGCCGAAAACAAATTTGATGCGCTTTTTATTTCTTCCGCGTATAACATACGCTATTTAACTGGGTTTGATGGATTTGGAACACATGAACGAGAAGGTTTTGCTCTCTTAACAAATTCTAATTTATATGTCTGCGCAGATCCTAGATTATCAGAAGGT
>CAZQIA010000017.1:0-13559 GCA_964593215.1 uncultured Gammaproteobacteria bacterium | reverse complement strand
CTTATTTCTTACATTTCTTTTATTTTTTCTTATTATCCTCTTGGTAAATTCAAAAGATGGATTTTAAAAAAGGAGGTGAGAAAATATGGGTCTTCTTATTTGGATTATATTTGGAGCACTGGCAGGTTGGATTGCGTCTATTGTCATGAAGACAGACGCAAACCAAGGTCTTTTCGGAGATATAATTCTTGGTATATTAGGTGCTGTTGTAGGAGGATTTGTAATGGGATTTTTTGGCCAAGCTGGTGTAACTGGTTTTAATATCTATAGTTTGCTTGTCGCAGTTGTAGGGGCTGCAATTCTCATCTGGTTGGGAAGAGTTTTTTATAGAACAGCCTAATTATTTAAGGATTTGGTTTGATATAGAAAATACATATTGATTATTTTCAAGCTATTGATTTAATAAAGATATGAAGAGATTTCTGCCCAGGCTCTTTATATATATTGCAGCATTTGTTTTTGGCGGTGCTTACGCATTTCAAACTATTCCTGCCGCCGCTGCTCAGGCCGCTCATGTAGTTATTTCAGAAATTCAAATTAGCGGTGTAACTCCCACTGATGAATTCATAGAACTATATAACCCTACACTTTCAGATGTTAATCTTACAAATTGGAAGTTAACTAAAAAAACTTCAGGAGGGGGAGAGTCAGATTTAGTTTCTTCTCTTTCAGGAACTATAAAATCTCATGGATTTTTTCTTATTGCCCCAACTCCAGATTATACCGGTGTAACTGTTCCTGATATTACGTATGCCACATCCAGTGCGTCAATTGCTGCCAACAACACAGTAATATTGTATGGAGGAGATGGTGTAACTGTGGTAGATATGGTTGGGCTAGGCAGTGCAACTGCGTCTGAAACTGCAACAACCACAAATCCGGCAGATGGTAAAAGCAGAGAAAGAAAAGCTGTTTCTGCGTCAACAACTGCCACAATGCTTGCAGAAGATGCCATGCTTGGAAATGGTGAAGATACAGATAATAATTCTCTGGATTTTGTATTGAGAAATTCTCCTCAACCTCAAAACAGCAATTCAGCAATAGAGCCTGAAGAAACTGCAACTCCTACAGCAACTCTTACTCCAACCATGACTGAAGCGCCTACATCAACTCCAACGCCTACTGAAGCTATGACTCCAACTCCCACGCTTGAAATAACTCCTACTGCAACGGTAACACCAACTATGACCAGTTCTCCTACGCCTACAGCAACTGCAACTCCTACTATGACTCCTACCCCAACTCCATTTAAATTCCCAAGATTTGAATTGGTTTGCACAAAGCAGGTATTAAGCTTTCATATCATGAGCTTTACGATAAACACACCATTCCCTGTTTGTGTCCTCGTGAAGAAGTAACTATATTTACAATGTAGGTCTGCCGTGAGGATCTTTCACAATTCCGTGAACTTCCTTAATAAAAAAATCTATACCGTCTGATTCTAAAATTACATATCCTGCGTTTTTAAAGGTTCCAGGAGTAAGTTCTCCATATTTTGCATAGCCCAATTTTGTAAGTAGAATCCTGATTGCACCACCATGAGTTACTACTAATACGGTTTTCCCCATATAGCCTACAGAAATTTCTCTAAGAATTCTTATGAGGCGCTGTAGAACTTCCAAGTCGCTTTCATAGTTCTTTCCAAATTTATAATTCCACTTTCCATCTTCCGGCAGGCCTTTATATTCCTCAAGTAATTCTTTAATTTCTTCCATATAATCTTTTCCCATTTTTCCATCATGCTCTCCCAGGGTTCTTTCACGAAGTGCGTTATGGGTTACTATGGCAAGCTTTCTGTCTATGTTAATAATTTCCGCGGTTTGCTGGGTTCTTATGAGGTCAGAGGAAAAAATTGCATCAAAGTGCACATTTTTTAATGCCTTTTTTACATCATGTGCTTGTTTTTTTCCTTCTTCTGAAAGGATTGAATCTTTTTGTCCTTGAATTCTACCTATAGAATTCCACTCAGTTTGGCCATGACGAATAAGGTAGAGCTTGCAAAGTTTGGCTTTCATTAGGATGCAGGAGAGTACTTAAAGATTCATGAATTGGAACGCATGATACGCAAGGATTGCGGGCCAGACAATAGATTTTAGGATTGCCCATACAAAATCCATAAAACTATGCGCGTGCTGCAGGTAATAGACTAAAACCCCTATTAAACCTAATCCATAAACAGCAGATGCTCCCGAATGATTTTTTACATGCTTTACAGTTACTTCCTTCATATGCTTACTATACATCTTCACCATCAAACTTTCAATGAGATTTATCCTTTATGCTAAAGAGTATAATAGAGGAATATGAAAAAAACATACTTGTGTCCAATGCATCTGGAGATCAAGCAAGAAAAACCTGGAAGATGTTCCAAATGCGGTATGGATTTAGTTCTTGAAGAACATGTTAAAAACATGAATCGTGAGAATTCCCATGGCAGTGAAAAAATAACCTGGAAAAACTACATTCCTCTGATGACCGTAATAGGTATAATTCTTCTTTCAACAATAACGTTTTCGATAAGAGACATAAACACAAACGTTTATAGGTTCCCCAACACGATTTCATATTTCATGATAGGTTTTTTCATGGCTTTCTCAACTTTCAAGCTAATTGATCTAAAAGGATTTGCTCAGGGATATTCAACCTATGATCTACTTGCAAAGAAATGGTTTTCTTACGGGTATTCGTATCCATTTTTGGAGTTATTTTTTGCTTTTTCCATGATTTTATTTCCCCAAAGTAAGACAATTTTATTTTTAGAATTTTTGGTAATGACATTTAGCGGAGTAGGAGTTTTAATAAAACTATTAAAGCATGAAAAATTCCAGTGCGCCTGTCTTGGTACCTTTTTAAAAGTTCCGCTTACGAAAATAACACTCATTGAGGATTTTGGAATGGCAGGATTAGCTGGATTTCTACTTCTTACTTCCTAGTTCTTCTTTCCTTTAGTCTAAAAAATAGAATAAGCATAATGGGTCCGCAGATTGCAATTGCTGTGAAGATTAGAATGCTTGCAATCGCAAGATCTTTACTTGTGTGCGGTCTTGAAGAAATTGATTGATGCATTGTTTCACTTGACGGTTTTTGATTAGAAATTCCTTGAGATGTTTGCATCTATTTCATACTGACAACTTCGCAACAAGCTGTCAATCAGAAAAATTTCTCTTACACATTTATTGTAGTATTTTTATGAATTTTTAGGAAAAACTTTACTACCATAAGCTAATGAAAGGAGGAAACTCTTAATGAACGACGACAACAAATAATAACGGACATTTCCTACTGCAGAGAAGTATTAGTATCTACCCCTCTGCAGGAACTTATTTGATCGCTTGACAAGTTCTAACAGAGGTTTATACTAAAAATAGATATGAATAAGAAGCTTATAGTTGCAGTTGTAGTAATTCTTGTTCTAGCCCTTGGAGCATATTTTTTAAGAGATAATATAAAATCTATGCTTGGAATGGGAGCAACTCCTACCTATCAACCCCCGCCCGCTCAGCCCACTCAATCTATGGCTGTTCCTACGGATAATATTTATAAGGTTTCCACAAGTAGTACAAGGGGTCAGTACATGACTGATTTTCAGGGAATGACTCTTTACACGTATGATAAAGACACAGCTGGAGTAAGTAACTGTTCAGGAAACTGCGCGGTAGCATGGCCGGTATATACTTCTGGAGCAGTATCACAAAAAACTTTTCCTGAAAACATTTCAGTTATAGTAAGAGCTGACGGATCTAAGCAATTTGCCTGGAAGGGAATGCCTCTGTATTACTATAAAAGTGACACAAAAGCAGGGGATATAACTGGAGACGGTGTAGGCGGGGTCTGGCACATAATAAAAATGACTCCTGCTTCTTAATTTTACTTTATTAACTGTCTTACTTCGTAATCTTTTACGTAAGCTTCTATGTTTGGTGTATCCGGATCAGTAACTGGTTTAAATTCTATATAACCTTTGAAATACTCATAGGTTTTTTCGGGATTTTTTTTCTGTTCATAAAAGAGTCCTAAATTTTTATATAATTCCGGCTGTGCTGGATTTCTTTGGATTGCCGTTTCTAGAACTTCTATCCCCTCATTAAATCTTTTGTTATGAAATAGTAATGCTGACTCTCCAATTATAGAATTTACTTCGTCATTAGAAATTTCCCGTGCCAGTTTAAATTCTTGGTATGCCCAAACGGGCTTATTATTATTGAGATAGTAAATTCCCAAATAATTCAACTGTTCTGCTAGATAAAACAACCCTTCCCTATTTCTGAAATATGTACTTTTTGTAGGATCTATTGTTACCTGTGACCTATACTTTTCCCAGAGCTCATCATTTACTCTTTTAACAGTATTTATATCTATTTTCTGATCTTTAGGCAGTACTTTTGCAATTAAACCGTAGGGGATAATTTGACAGTTCTTCTTAAAATACATGTCTAATTCAGGAAACCAGGGAAAAACGTATAATTGATTTTTTTCAGCATACGTTTTGCAAAGATTATCAAAATCTGGAAGATTATGAACAGTTTTTAAACTAAGCGCTGGGTGGTGTTTTCTAAGGTTAATACTGTACCATGGAAAATTTAAAAGTCCCCCTTCTATTATTACTATGTCCGGTCTGTAATTTTTAACGTACTGAAAGTATCTGCCGGGAAGTCCTATACTATCTCCGCTAGAAAGTATTATTGAATTTTTGGGTAAAGCTGAAAGCTGAAATTTTATGGTTTTTTCGGTAAAAAAATCTGAGCTCTGATTTACTTTAGAAAAATTCAGAATAAAAACCGGAAAGAAAAGTAAAATGGTAAAAATTACGGGAAGTGTATTTTTCTTGTATTTTAATTTTTCTAATACTACTGACACCCCAATCCCTGAAAGCATTGCTAAGAAAATGTAGAAGTAAGAATAGTACTGGGTAGCGTTTGCAACATAAACAATATTTCTAATAGATAAATTCATAAGAGCGTAAAAAACCGGACCCAAAAGAATGAATGGGATAAGAAGTAGAATTATGGGAACTATCTTTTTTGTGAAATAAAAAAATGATGCAGCAAAAAATAAAAGTACAAACCAGCTTGTTTTAAAAAGATACACCCAAAAAAACATGGAGGTTGAGAATTCAAACGGCATCCATGCTTCCGGTTTGACCCATTCTAATGCTCCATAATCTTGACGGGTAACAAGTCTTAGAAAACTCACCACGTCATGAACGCCTCCCCAGCTGGTTGGAGAATTTTGAAAAGCTGCGTAGACTATATATACATAAGGAAATAATCCTAAAGCTGAAAAAAGAAAAAGCTTCAGTAATTTTATTATTGAAAGCTTTTTTCTAAAAATAACTAACGTAAGTAGAAGACTCGGAAGCGTAAACACTATAGATAAATTATTTGATGCGCCTAATCCAAACATTAAAAACGCAGCATACAAAAAAGAAAGTTTTTTAGTTTCTGAAAATGAAATTATAGAGTAAAAAAGTAGTGAAAGAATTAAAACTTGTAAAACATGAATTTGAGAGATAAGTGCATAAAACCAAAATGATTCAAATAATCCCAGACACAAAACGCTAAAGATTCCAGCAGCTGGAGAAGAAGTGATAAGCTTTACTGTCTTATAGACAAACACTAACGTGAAAGCCGCAAATAGGCTTGATAATACATTTACCTGCCAGACAGGATTTCCTAATGGAAGAAGATACACTACTCGAGCAAGTAATGTGTAAAGTGGATAGCCTGATGGATGAGGAATTCCAGCAGTAGCAACAGCTGATAGAAAATCTCCTGAGTCACCGTGAACTATGGTTCTAGAACTTGTGAAAGCATAAAGAAAAAGAGAGAAGAAAAAGATGATAAGCTCTACTGTGTTTTGCCTAGCAAGTGATTTTACTTTTTGCATACCTAAAGTATACCCGATTATAAAATTTGTTTCAGTCTTTATTGTATGTGTACAAATTAATCTTTGATACAATTACTTCATGGAGCATGTTTTAGTTTTAGGTGCTACCGGACATTTGGGAAAGGTACTTACTCAATTGCTTTTAGAGAAAGGATACAAAGTAACGGTACTAGTTAGAAATCCTCACAAGCTAACAATAGAAAATAAAAACATAACTACTATTGTGGGGTCTGTAATTTCAGAAGAAGATTTAAAAAATGCATTGGACAATGTAGATGCAGTAATTTCAGTTTTGGGTCATGGCTTTAGGACACCATTTCCAATTCAAGAAAAAACTTTAAATATACTTCTTCCACTCATGGAAAAAAAACATATTTCCAGATTTATTACTGTAAGCGGGGCGGGACTTATTGTTAACGGGGATCCCAAATCATTTATAGCTACAATCTCAAGCTTAATTTTTCCAATAATTGACCCTTATCGTTTAAGTGATGCAAAAGCGCAACAGCTGTTGCTTGAAAAAAGCTCCGTCAAATGGACAGTTGTAAGAACCCCTATTCACAACAATAAAACTAATCAAAAAATAAGATATATAGGATTTAACCAGCCCATGCCATGGGACACGCTTTCAAGGAATTCTATTTGTGAATTTGTTCTGGATTGTATGGAAAAAAATAAGTGGGTAAATAAGTCACCAATTATTTACTAACAAAAAATGCTGGCGCTTTGGGATGATGTTAGAACTTTTTATCTAAAAAACAATACTACCCTCAATTTTCATTCCTAATTTTGATTGCTTCCTCAACAGCTGCACCTAAATATTCTGAAATCCATGCATACCTTTCTTTACTATTAGAGCCCTGTGGATTATAGCACTTTACTATAGACGATAATTTCTTGCCAGATGATCCATGTGTAATATAATCAAACGGGTTGTTTCCCTTATTTGAAATATAACCGTCTTTATCTTTTAAACCATGAATGTAGATTCCAACCACTCCCATATGACCATTCCATGATTTTATAATCTCATGATTAATCCATTTTCTGTTTGCGGTCTTTTCTCCAACGAGTACAACAGTGCAAGACCTATACCTCATTTGCTCAGCAATCCATCTTTCAATCTCTCTGTCTCCTCCATTTGCAATACTTTCCCAGTCGTTATCAGGCGCAGGTCTATTCCCGTCTATTGATCCAATGCTCCGCACTGTAGCAACACGCCAATAGTCGGGTTTGTAATGAAAACTATAAAATACTTGTCTTTTAGGCATAATGTTATTTTGTAATAAAAGTTACAATTATTGCTAATCCCAATAATGGCAGGTAAAAAATTAAAAGAATTGGAGAAAACATAGATAATATCCAACTATTTCTATCGTCTTTTTGGAAAGGTTTTGTATTCATGGAAAAATCAATCTCCTCTTCTTTAAGTTTTCGTACACGATTGTATAGGGCTCTAAATAACCGCTCTTGTGAGAGGAAATATCCGTCTAAAACCCAAAACACTACTATGAGGTAATAAACAATGTAGATATAATTTTTATTTGAGTCTTTTACAAATAATGCAGCTAATCCGGCAAACAGTGTAAGAGCCCAGCCTCTCAGAAAAAATAGATTTTTAGCCATGCGGCTAATAACTTCCTGGATTAATTCCAAATGCTTTCTTTTGTTTCCCATTTCTATGAGAGCTACTTTACCATACGTGTTCAAGTTTGTCAAGTATTAAATCCTAAACACTTGACACATGTTCAAGTTTAGTGTAGTATAAATGCATGCATCCAATCCAGGAGAAGATACTTAAACTTTCAAAAAACCATAACATTAGTGAAATGGGTTTTAGAAAAGTTGGACAACTCATAGAGGTTGATCATCCGCAACAGGTAAAGCATCACATAGCCCAACTTGTTAAAAAGGGATACCTGAAAGAAAACAAGTCAATAAATATTGTAAGTGATTTCCGAATTCTTAATTCGGCTCAACCAAAATTTACAAGAATCCCGGTCTATGGTTCAGCCAACTGCGGAGTCGCTACTTTTGTTGCACAAGACAAAATAGAAGGGCATATTAATGTTTCTAATTCTTTATTAAGACATAAAAATGTATTTGCTATTAGAGCTGTTGGAAATTCATTAAATAAAGCAAATGTTCATGGGTTGTCTATAGAAGATGGAGATTATGTGTTGGTTGATCCCACAAGAAAAAATCCTAAAAATGGAGAGTATGTACTGTCAATAATCGATAATGAAGCTAATCTTAAAAAATTTACATCCAATGGGACTCAAATAGCTCTCATGTCAGAATCAACTGAAAATTTTGAGCCAATTTTTATTAGTGAGTCTGATAGCTATATTATTGCCGGAATCGTTATGCAAGTACTCAAGAGTCAATAGATTCATTCATAGTTTTGTAAATTGTGATTGTTTACCCCCTAAGAAAACTTATTCTCAGAATAACTCTTTACAAAAAGTTTTTCACGTAGTATTATTTTTCCGTCACATGGGTCTTCCCCAAGATGAAAGACCTTAAGCTATTGACCAAATAGTCTAATTAACAACAAAAGTCTTGCAAAAAAGTTATTGGTACACTTTGATGCGAAGATGTTCAATAGGGAAACCGCGGGGGTACGAAATGACAAGATTTAAATCTTAGTCTCGTACCAATGCGTAAGGATAACTTCACTAAACTTCAAAAGCAATTAGTAAAAAATTTTTACACAGATCGTCATGGCATTCTGCTTTCAGATGATGAGATTGTAGAAATTTGTCAGAACCTTATTTCTTTTGCAAAAGCAGTAATTCTTTATAGTCAACAAAATCGGGAGAAGAGAAAGGGGAAAAGTGGGAAATAAATCTCACCAATTACCTCTAAATTTTAATGTGAATAATGGACCACTCCGCAAGGAGGAAACATTATTCTTGACTTATATTAGAACATCTCAACAACACGATATTGGCGAGATTATAAAAAAATCCCGGAGAAAGTTGAGGGGTAAAACTTTTTCTGTGAGAAGAAATCCCCCCTCTTTTTGCAAAAGAAATTCCATAATGTTTCTAAGAAAAGTAAACAGTAAATTCATAAAAGCAGATATTAAAAAAATTAAGTGCAATTCTTGGACATGTCCCAGTTGTAACGTTGATAAAGCAATTAAGGCAAAGTATTTGATTCGTGATGTAATTATTGTTAATGATTTACATAATTTTTTAACTTTAACTTTAGATCCCAATAAAGTTCCTCCCGAATATTTATCCGAGTTTAATAACAATACACATAAATACATCACAAAAATATTTAATGCATTTCTAGTTTCCCTCAAAAGAAATAAAGTATATAAAGATCAAAAAATAAAATATCTCTGGGTCATTGAATTTCAGAAAAATGGGAATGCGCATCTTCACATTTTGTTTAATCTCCTTCCTCACATTAATAATGTCAGAGAAATTTGGGAACGTGTTGGAGGTGGGGTAATAATGAAGGTATTGAAAATTAAATCTCAGGCAGGTATAAGTAACTATATTGGGAACTACATAGTAAAGGGTATTAAAGGGGCAGTAATGTATAGAAATACTTTTAAATTTTTTGAGAAAAGATACTCAATTAGTAGATCTTGTACTAGACCAGCTAATTCTGTTACTGAATATCTTCCTGACTTTACTCTTACAGAAAAACTTAATTCCTTAAAAACACCTAAACTCAATAACCTAAGATACGATTTGATAATGGGTAATGATAATAGTTATGACTTATGAAATATATTGTCTACTGTAGAAGATCATCTGATGAAAGCGACAACAAGCAACTCCAGTCGTTGGAAACACAGGAGCGGTTGATACTGGAATGCGTCCGGTATCACCACCTATCTATCATTGATACTTTCCGGGAAAGCAGGAGCGCCAAAATCGAAGACAACCGTCCCCTTTTCTCAGAAATGATACGAAAAATCCGGAACGGGGAAGCCAATGGGATCTTGGTTGCCCATGTAGACCGACTAAGCCGTAACGGAATGGAGTCGGCAATAATTATGAAGCTTCTTGAGTCAGGTCAACTTCAAGAGATTCGCACCCCAACTAGGATTTTTCGGAGCGTTTCTGACATGCTCTATATTGACTTCGATTTTGTATTCGCCGCTCACTACTCCCGGAACTTATCAATTCGCGTGAAAGAAGGAAATGCCACCAAACTCAGAAAGGGAGAAAGACCAGGAAAAGCCCCCATCGGTTATATAAATAAAGGTGCAAAAATATATCCCAATCCCAAGCAGGCTCCTTTTATTCAAAGAATGTACAGTCTTTTTAGTACAGGCAATTATTCTCTTTCACAATTAACAAAACAGTTGTATGAAGAGGGTTTTAGAAGTCCTTACGGTAATAAGATTGCAAAATCAAACATCCATAGACATTTAAGAAATCCAATTTACTATGGATTTATTAAGTATGGAAATTTTTTAGGAAAAGGAATTCACGAACCATTAGTTAGCAAAAAAACTTGGGATAATGTTCAAGAAATTTTAGATGGACACAATAAACCTCGTTATCAAAAGCATGATTTTCTTTTTAAAAAATATGCAACATGTGCTATTTGTAGTTGTCGTTTAACAGCAACTTTGGCTAAGAAAAAATATCCATATTATTACTGCACAAATGGGAAGAAAATTTGTGAAGAGCATAAGAAGTACATCTCAGAGGAAAAAATGCAAAATCTGTTCAGTGAAAAGTTGCAGGACATAACAATTGATGCAGAGTTGCTAGAACTTTCTTTTGAGTTATATAAAGAAGATTTAAAAAAATCGTCTCAAAAATCAGTATCTCAAAAAGATTTACTTTTAGGAGAGATTGAGAAAATCACAAAAAAAATAAGTCGACTCATAGACATGAGATTAGACGGATCTATAGATGAGAATATTTTCAAAGGGAAGCATGACGTGCTAATCAAAGAAAAAACCAATTTAGAGATATCATTTTCACAGGTAAAGGATGAAGACCCGACTGTAACTTTAGAACTTTTGGAAGAATACAAAAAAAGAAGCTATGAAATGGTAAAAATGTTCTCAGAAGGTAATTTTTCTGTAAAAAGAGAATTAATGAATTCTGTACTTTCGAACTTTACAATGAGAAATCAAAAAGTGTCATCAATTCAATACAAAATGCCATACGCACTTAATGTAAACGTGGGTAAAAACCCCGATTTGGAAACTTTGCTGCCATGCAGGGATTCGAACCCCAATAAACGGATCCAGATTCCGTTGTCCTACCATTAGACGACATGGCAATAATTAATAAACTCTTTTCAATCTTTCAGATTGAGAACCCCAATATTCGTTTCACTCATGCCCCTCGCTAAAGCTCGGGTTAAAACGGATCCAGATTCCGTTGTCCTTAGGATTCCGCAGAGCGGAACCGCAAGCTTTGCTTACCATTAGACGACATGGCAATGTAGTGATATATTTTACTAAATAACCTCCTGAATATCTATTCTTTTAGCTCTATAGGTTTTTTGTTGAGTAGCTGTTGATAGACGTAAAGTGTTCCATTACTAGGGGAAAGTTTGTGGGACATTTTTATAGCAGAAATTGCTTCATCATATTTTTCTAACTTTGCTTCTGTTAACGAATACATAAACCAAATCTTTGCATTGTTAGGTAATTCTTTTAACGCGCCCTTCATAAATTTCTCTGCATTTTCATAAGAATCGTGAAAGTATAGAAAAGTTGCCATATTTTGGTACGCTAAATAACATCCTCCATTTTTAATTGCGGTTTGGAAAGATACACGCGCCTTATCATAATTTTTCTCGTTTAACTGTATTACTCCTAAATTATTCCATGAATAACAAAAATCCTGTTTTAACTTTAGAGATTCTAGCACGTGAATTTTTGCATTAATAAAATCTCCTTTATCCAGATACTCTGATGCCAGGCCGTTTTGCAGATTATAAGAATCTCCCCTTACGCTTACGTCGTGCTTGTAAAGTGTGAATTGATCTCTCCAATCAAAGGTTCTTGCAAATGTTCGAATTCCAAATAAAAAAATGATGGTAAGAAGAATACTTGTAACAATAATATTTTTTCTTGAATATAACTCAAATTTTCCTAGAGCACACGCAACTATTCCGGAAAATCCTATCATAGAAAAATACAGCCAGCGTTCTGCAATAGTTACATCTAGTGGAATTATTTGGGAATGGAAAAAAAGTCCCAGGAAAAACCAGGTAAGAAAAAAGAAGTAGATGGATTTTGTTTTTTTGTCACGAAAATATTTCAGACCGAATACAATACTCGATGTAAAAATTATGAAAAAAACAAATAATGGGAGGTAGAAATTTGAAAACGTGATGTTTTTAATTATCCAGTTTTGGGCAAATGATAAATCTTTTGGAAAGATAAAAAGAATGAAGTCTTGGAATAAAATTGCGGGAAGATGGACCAATCTTTCTAAAAGACTCATGTGCAAAAACTGAAAACTCTCCCCACTTGTTTTATAGATTCCTACGGCGTTAATTCGTAACAAAACATATAAGATAAATGTCGAGATCAAATATTGAGCATGTCTTTTGAGAGATTTTTTTTGAAACAAAAAAAGATAGAGGGGGGTTGTGAGTAAAAATAAAATTCCTGTTTCCTTAGATAACAAAGATCCAAGTAAGAATAAATATATTAATGAGGTCTTTACTGTGCTTTCGATCTTCTTGGTTAAGAACAAAAAAAACAAAAGGCCAAAAAATACAAATAAGACATCTTGTAGGGATGCAATACTTAAAACCGCTTCAGAATTAGCACTGTGCACGAGAAATATTAACGAGGATATAAAAGACACGTCTCTAGAAAAAAACTTTCTTAAAAAGAAAAATAACAGAATAGAGTTTCCTATATGGAAGAAAACTTCTGCAGTATGAAAAAGGAAAGCACTTTCTCCTGAAAAAGGATAGAGAAAAGAATAAATAGTAGACTGAAGCGGTTTGTAATAAATTCCGGATGCTGTAGAAAATCCATTAAAGAATGTTCCGCCCAGAAAGAACTTAAAAATATTTAATGGTGAGTGAATAAGCGGGTTTCTTACTATCTGATCAAAGTCATCTCCTATAAATCCATTTAAGAGGCTATTTGCATACAAAAGTATACCTACTATAGCTAAAAAATGAATGATTTTAAACGTTGTAAGAGGGTAAAAAAGGTGTTTTAAAGAGTCTGATTCTTCTTCTTTTTGAGTTGCCATATAAGAGTCAGTATATCACTGAAAAAATTTGAAAAGAAGGCAAAAATAGTGTATTCTTTTCATACTTCATGTTCAGAGTAAAACACACCATACTCTCATCATTTTTCTTCATTGGTGAGAGGATAGGATTAGTTCTTATAGCTTTGGCCTTTTTAGGTTTTTTTCTCTACCGCAACACAGATAAGGCTTTTTCTCAGGATGCACCGCAGTTTGTTACCCAGAATAATGAATGGTATAAAAATGATTCCGTAAAGTTTTCCGTACAGCACAAAGAGTATCATTCTTCATCTTTTACGCTTTCTGTTGCAACCATTACTCCCACACCTACACCTGTAGTAGTTACTACTTCTGATGACGTGTGGATAAAATTAGCTGAGTGTGAATCTCATCAAAACTGGTCAGAAAATACAGGAAACGGGTATTATGGCGGACTTCAGTTTAGTGTAGGAGCTTGGCAGTCAGTAG
>CAZQIA010000016.1:0-13651 GCA_964593215.1 uncultured Gammaproteobacteria bacterium | reverse complement strand
GCAAATTTCCAGATAAAGATGAAAAATGTAGGAAAAGACCCTAATACATTGGGGGTTTATGTGGATCAAAAAGTGGGAGTTCTTGTGGGAAACTCAGTTGCGGTTGAGAATCAAGGGTGGGTGTATGAATTTTCCTACGACGTAAATAATGGAGAGGGAAAACCTTTTGACTCCAAGCTTTTTCAGCAAATACTGTCCTCGTTTAGGTTTACCGGCCTGCAGTTTAAGTAATAAAACTCTTTACTTTTTTGTGTGAAGAAAGAACTAGAGATACAGTAAGTAAAAGCATTCCCGAAACTGTAAAGACAATCCCTTTTAAAAATGGTTTTGGAAGATACACAATCTCTACTTTATTATCACCTGGAGGCAGGTTAATTCCTAGAGAGTTAATATTTATTGGGATTATGCTTGTTTCTTTATTGTTAATGTAAGCTGCCAAATTTTTACTGTAGCTTTCTGATATAACCACAAAAGACTCAGAGGAAGAGGAAGTGTCAAATGAAATTTTTTGATCTGTAACTCTTTGGTTTTTTATGATTACGTTATTATTAAACTTTTTTGATTCACCCTCAGTAAAAAATGTCTCTCCATACGTCACGCTGTCTGATGCAATATCTTTTGCAGTAATGTTGCCTTTTTTCGGAAGAGCTTGAAGACTTTTTGCCGATTTTATTAAAGGAAGCGTAAGTATGTTTTTATACACGTAGTAAGTAGTTTTTGAACTGTTATCAGAGTAGGAATAAACCATTTCAAAATTAGAGCTGTTTATTTTTTTTGCTGTTATTACATGTGTAACTGAAGAAAGACCTAAAAGTTTTGCTGATTCAAGATTAATAAGAATCTCAGAAGTATTTTCAATAACTCCTTTTCTTACAAGAGAAAGGTATGCAAGTGTTCTTAAGGGAACAAGCTTTGCATACCCGTCCAATGAGGAAACATGAAATATAGCATTTCTGTTTGGGTCCAGTATGTTTTTTGTTGCAAGTATTGCGTCTGCGTTGTCTCCGCTCCAGCCACGTGAGATTTCTTTATATACTTTTTCCCACAGTTTTACGCCTCCAATAGAGTAAATTTTTGCGTTTTTTTGTCTTAAAAATTCTGCAGATTTAGGCGTTTCAAGAAATGAAGATTTTGGTTGGGGTGAATTGTAGGAATTTCCCAGGAGTACAAGAGTCATAAATTGTAAAAATATAACCGCGCATAAGATTTTGTGAGTATGTTTTTTGAATCGAGATGAGACAAAAGACAACCCGTAGCCTGCAATAACACTATATGAAAAAATTACTATAACTAAAGATCTTTGAGGAAGCCTAAATAAAGAAAAAGGAGGAAGATAATAGAAAATATACAGCCATCCCATAGAGAAAAGAGTAAATGTTAGAAACAAGATGAGAAGGCTTTTTATTTTTTTATTTTTACTAAAAACAGCAAAAATAAACAAAACAACTGCAATAAATCCGGAAAATGTATTGTTCTCCCAGAAAATTCCGTCTTTCTGAAGTATTGTGTACGTATTTCTGGATGGGTCTCCAAATGGGAACGGATACAGAAAATAAAGGAAATCCCTAATAGTGTAAGGAAATAGTTCTATTGAGCTCTGAGCAGATTCTAGACTTGAAGAAGGAGACGTTTTGCTTAGTTCCCAGGTTGCTAAGAGCTGCGGCATAGAAATAAGAATGCCTATAAAAGTTCCAAATAGAATAATGGTTATGTTTCTGTACCTTTTTTCGGATGGAGATTCTAGAAGTGCGTATATTACGTACGCACAAAATGCATACAGTGTTACCTGAGGGTGTCCGGTAAAAATAATCTGTGTTATGGTAAATACAAACAGTAAAAACATTTTTTTTGAAAACTTATCTTTTAAACGTTCTACGAAAACAAATAACCAGGGCACTAATGAAAATGCCTGAACCATATTCATGTGCACAAAGTGACAGCTGATAAAAAAGCTATAGGAAAACGTTACTGCGGCAAAAAGAGACGGAAGAGGCAAAAGTTTTTTAATTCTGCAAAATGTATAAACACCTACGCTTGAAAGAAGCGACACAAAAAGAAAGGAAAAACTGTATGCGGTGTAGTTGGGAAGAAAAAAATATAAAATTAAATTTGGAAGGTAAAACATTCCCACCTGTCCTTCCGCTCCCAGCTCAAACCCTGAGTAGATTTTGTTTGTAAAAAAAGGCAATTCAAATTTTTTTAAAGCATTTCCATATATCTCATGCAAAGGATAGTTAAAATGGGTAAGGTCTCCTCTGCCCCAGTCCTGCGTAGCATACATTTTACCTTGAAAAATAAGCGGAAAATAGAAAATAAGAGAAAAACATAAGAGTAAAAAAATGCCTATAAGATCACTTTTCTGCAAGTTTATTTTTTTTAATATAGGTGTCATTTTGTTTTTGTAAATTGTACCAGTAAAAGCATGTTAAGCTGGAATTTTTTAGACTCGACAATTTTTAAGTTATACTTTTTTAAAAGCGTTGTAAGAGTTTTTTCACTAAAGTGCTGAATATGGGCATGCTTCCACACGGGGTTAATAATATTCCAAAAAAACCAAACAAGTCTAAAAAGATAACTTTCTGTGGGCACAAGAATAACTCCATTACCATTTTTTTTAAGTACTCGTTTTATCTCTGAAACAACTCCCTCAGGATTTTCCACGTGTTCTAGCATTTCAAGACAGTAAACCTGGTCAAAAAAATTATTTTTAAAAGGAAGTGTGTGCGCGTTTACTGTATAAAAATTTCCTCCTTTAATCCTTTTTTTAGCATACTCAATTGCCTCAGTTGAAATATCCACCCCGTATACATTCTTGTGAGGAAGAGAATCTGTAATTTTCTGTGTAAAAAGCCCTGAGTGACATCCTATGTCAAGAATTTTTCCAGTTACTTGAGGTGAGAGCTTTTTTACCTGCCTAAATCTGTTGTTATGCCAGAGATTTTGAAAAATATTATGTTTAATACCTAGATCATAGTACAGAGACGGAACGTCTTCATGAATTTGTAGAAGAGTTTTTTGCATGATAAATTCACTTACACACTAGACTAGCAGAATTTTTAAAAGAGGTAAAGATTATCTTGCTCGTAGAGTAACGGCAGTACCAAAGCCAGCTATAATAAGCCCTACAAACCCCCACATCCACATTTCCTCAGGTCCAGTTACTGGAAGAGAGAAAGGCTTAAAGCTTTTGGTTTGAGACCACGGACTTTGAGCGCAGCCATTAAAAGCTTGTACTTTAAAAAAGTAGTTTGCTCCATTTACGAGGTCGTTTACTTTATATGAAATTGCACCTGTTGAAGAGCTTTGGTTTAGTTTTACTGAATGAGAGTCTGCAGAAGGAGAAATTCCGTAAGAAATGGTAAAAGAGTCATATGAGCTGGATGGAGGCGAGAAATAAAGAGTTGCAGATGAGCTACCTTCCACTAGAGAATAAAAGTCTGGTGCCTGAGGAGCAGGGGATGAACATGAAGATGGCGCGTTTGGATCTGGTGTAGGCGTAGGAACAACCTCAAAATTAATTGTTCCTAGCGCAGTTAGAGTGACGCCTTGGGTTACATCCGTTACATTAACTGATGGAGTTCCTACATGAGTAGATCTTACAGTAAATTGTGCCTGACCAGAGCCATCCAGAACAGCTGTGGTAGGACTAAATATCGCAGACCCGTCTGAGGGAGTAGATAGAGAAACAGTGTCGCCTGCAAGAGGAGTTGGGACATTATCTTGAAGGGTCACCGTTATTCTGACAGTTGCAGATCCGTCTGCGTAAGCGCTTCCTGATCCTGAGCTAGTTTCTGTAATACTTGAGTTGGTTGCATCTGGAGGAGCAGCAAATGCTTTGGAAACGTTAAAAACTAGAAGAAGAATAATAGAAACAAATAAAAACAAGAAGGAAAAAATTTTCCTCATACTTTACTTTACATATATTTATAGTAAAAAAGCAAATTTCACGTTTGTAGGCTTCTAAAATTGACAGAAATTGTTTTTTGGTTCATGATAGGATTAAGGTGGGAATATTTGACACGTTTAAAAAAACTGCGAGCACTAAATCTCAAAATATACCTCAAGAGTCTATTCAGAAAAAAGTTCTCGTGGTTGAAGATGAGGAAGACCTAAGAACTTTTTACCGAGATCTTCTCACAACAGAAGGGTTTTTTGTTTTTACAGCAGTAAACGGTCAAGAAGGGCTGGATACTGCCCTATCTCAAAAACCGGACGTTATTATTCTGGATCTTATGATGCCTGTTATGGACGGAAAAACTATGCTGAGAAAACTCAGGCAAAATCGGGGGTTTGAAGAGCTTCCTGTAATTGTATTTACTAATGCAGGAACTGTAGATAATATGAGGGAAACTCAATTTTATGACAAGGCATGTGCCTTTCTTATAAAAGCAAACGTAAACCCGCAGGATATTATAGACAGAGTAAAAGCTCTTACCCGTTAGGCTTTTGACCTGCTTGCCTTTAGGGAAAATAGAAGCGGTATTTGAATTTTCTTATCTTTTAAAACGTACTGCCCTTTTTTATTAATACTCATTAATCCTTCAAATTGTTCATACATAGTGTATGGAAATTCATGAATGTACTCTATTTTTAAGCCCGCGTCAATTAATGCATTGGTAAATTCCCCCATTGTATGATTCCAGAGGTAGGTTTCTCCCGTTACTTTTTTCTTCCAGTCAACGTATGTTCCATCGTCGTCTACGTATGGGCCTTTGTCAAAATACTTGTAATAAAATTGAAAGTCGTAACTTAGCATATTAGTAAACGGGTGTAATTCTATGATGTAGAAATACCCTCCTTCTTTCAAATAACTATGGACAATTTTTGCAAATTTCTTAAGATTTGAAAGCCACAAAAGGACGCCATATGAGGCAAACACAATGTCATATTTTTTGCTATGCACTTTTGGAAGGTCATAGATGTCTGAGCGTATAAACGTTGCCGGGATACTAAGCTCTTTACTTAGCTTTTTCGCCTGTATAATAGAAGCGTCCGAGATGTCAACCCCCGTAACTATGGCGCCGCGTCTAGCCCATGAGAGTGTGTCTAGCCCAAAATGACATAAAAGGTGAAGCATGGTTTTATCCTTAACGTTTCCCAGCTCTAAAATTTCCGTTCTTTGAAGATTGGTTTTTCCTTTTTTGAAGTTTTTTAAAGCGTAGTGAGAAGAAGAAGCATGAACGGGAGTAATAGCATTCCACCACTTTCTATTAATTGCTGTGTACTTGCTCACTACCATAAGTTCTAGTAGCTTTTTTATGGAATGTCAAGAAAGAATTTACAGAAGGACTCTTGCGGAGGCGTGAATTGAAAACAGATATTCTTTGTGTCCTAAATTATGTTCTACATTTGCCACTGGGATCAAGAATTTGTTTTGCAGTTTTATATCCTGAAATGTTTCGGAAACTTTTTTTACTAAGTCTCTTGCTTCATTTTTTCCGTATAGCATGAGAACTTTTTTAGCCCTGGTGTTTTTGGCTGTTGTTTTACTATCAACCTGAATAAACTCCCCCACGTTTTTATCCTGAGTTTTTAGGTCGTTTTTAAAATATGGAGAGAGAGAACACAAAACGAGTCCTTCTGGTGCAATCTGGGAAGAAGCTGTAAACGCAATAACTGCTCCATATGAGAACCCTAATATATATTTTCTTTGAGACTTAGATTTTTTGTAAATCTGTATAAATTTATCTACGCTTTCTAACAAAGAATATTTTTTCCATTCAACTTCTAAAACCATGGGATTAAATCCTTCTTTTTTAAGAAATCGTGAAATTTCTAGGTAAGTTTTATTGGTAGGTTTTTGTCTGTAGCCTGGAATGATAAAAAACGTGCCTTTTTTGGACATGTAGGGATTTTACCAGACTAGAGGATAAAAATTCAAATTAGACTAATACAGTAGGACTTTCAGAAGGTGAATAAGTTAAAAGAATATTTCCGTTTTTGAATTTTCGGGTATCAGTAAGCAGTAAATTCAATTTCCTTGAAATTCCCTGAAAGAGTCTGGTTCCTGAGCCTAAGACAATAGGATTAACCATTATCCTAATCTCATCCATTAGCCCAAGTTTTAACAGGGTAATACATAAATTATTACTTCCAAATACAGCAATGTCTTTCTTGCTTCCTTTTTTCAGTTTTTTTATCTCATCAGGATTTACATCATGTTTAAGAGTGATATTTTTCCACTTTTCAGTTTCATGAACTTCAGAAAGTGTAGTTGAGAACACTACTTTAGGTGTACTTATCATAAAATTCGTTTCTTTTTCCTCAGCAGCCTGGTCAGAAGGCCAGAAACCTTCCATCAGCTGATATGTATTTTTCCCAAAAAAGATGGTTCCTATATCTGAAGCTTGTTCCATGGCAAAATCTATAAACTCAGCATCAGCGTTATGCCAGGATAAATCATGATTATTTCCTTCCATAAAGCCGTCAAGGCTCACCATCATAAAAAGAAAAATTTTACTCATACAGTTTTTCCTCCAAATCTTTTTTGGTTTCTCATAATCCGTTTCTGTTTTTCAACTTCTCTATCATGAGAATGAGCTTTGGTTTTAAGTGAAATCAATAACTCCTTGGTTTCCCTTGAAATTTTCTCTACGGCATCATAAAAAGCTTTTTCATTTTCTGAAGAAGGCTTTTGAAAACCAGAAAGCTTTCTCACGTATTGTAGTGAGGCCATTTCTATCTCTTCATCATTTGCAGGCGGATCAAAGTTAAAAAGAACCTTAATGTTTCTACACACTAGTTTTTACCTCCATCATCCCAGGGACTAACTAATTGAAAAAGGTTTCCGTCAGGATCAGCAAGCGTAGAAACCCAGTACTGATCCCCATCCCCCATAGAATATGGTTCTTTTACTACGGTAACGCCTTCTATTTTTGAAACCCTCTCAAATTCATCTTTTACCTCTGTAGTTTCAAAGTTAAAAAGAACTCTGTCGGCATCCTTTGCTTTGCCATGGATTTTATCATGGAATCCAATTCCAAAAAATCCATTTCCCACCACAAATCCTGCGTATCCATCTTCACTCATCTCAGGTTCTTTGTTGAAAACCTTTTTATAAAATTTGACTAACACATCTAGATTTTCAGTGTTAATCATAATTGAGCTAAAATTTAACATATAAATATTTCACCTCTTTTCTTTTTCTATCCTCTAAAAATCTAATAAAAGAAAAAGATTAATCCTGCGACATTTATGTCACAGGACTACCTACTTATTTCCTTTATCTGTATTTTCCTGCACTCTATACTCTACAATTTTCGTAATTAAATCAAGAGGGAGCGGTTTATCTAAGGGAAAACTTGCAGTCCCTTTCCCGGTAACATATTCCCCAATTTCTTTCTTAAACGCTTCTACCCCACCCCCAGTTGGAAAGAAGCTGACATGATCCTTAAAGCCTCCAAAATAAACCAGGTTTCCATTCTGTTTGTAGACTGGCATTCCGTAACTTATGTCCTCAGTTGCCTGTGGTGCTGCACTTTTTATAGTTCTTCTCAAGGTTTTTAGTATTTCTTGAACATTTTCTGGGAATGATTCTATATACTCATCTACTGAACCGTACTTTTTCATTTTCATAATTAAGTAATAAGTTAGAGACTTTCTGTGTATTTTTTGAAGTTATCTAAAATAGACTGCCACCCGTTTCTTTGCATCTCTAGTGGGTTTTCACTTTCAGGATCAAAGCTTTGAGTAATCTTTACTCCTTCAGGTGTCTCTTCAAATTCTGCTTTCACATGACGTTTATCATCCATGTCATATTCTATTAACTTATGTTCTACTACTTCAGTGTATGTTCCACCAAAATCAAAACCATTTCCGCTCTTCTTTTCAAACATTTTTGTTCTAAATTTTCCGCCAGTTTTTAGGTCATTTTCTATGGGTGTTGCGCCCCAATCATCAGAGGCAAAAGCCCAGTGAGGAATATGCTCTGGTTTATTCCAAGAATCCCAGACAATAGAAATAGGTTTATTAACAGTTGTGGTGATTGTGATTGGCTCCATATTATTTTTGTAAATCTGCAATTATTATTTTTTTCATCTTAAGCATTTGTTCCATAGCATATGCAGCTTTTTCTCGATCAGGATTTGCCATGGCCTCATTTAATTGCTTAGGTACTACTTGCCAGGAAACACCAAATTTATCTTTCAACCATCCACACTGAGATTCTTCACCATCTTTTGTTAAAGCATCCCAATAATAGTCTACTTCTTCTTGCCCATCACAATCTATAACAAAAGAAATGGCTTCATTAAATTTAAACTCAGGTCCTGCTCCCATAAGTGTGAACTGTTGTCCAAAAAGTTCAATATTTATGATCTCAACATTTCCTGACGGAGTATCTGATAATTCTTGTGGGTTTGAGATCTTTGCCTCCTTGAAAACGTCAGAATAAAACTTGGCGGCTTCTGAAGCTTTTCCTTTATCAAACCAGAGGAATGGAGTAATTTTTTGATTCATGAAAATATTTTATCATGGGGAATGTAAAAAAGCAGTAAGAAACGAGAAGCGTTTGAGTAGTAACTTAAGTCTTTTTGGAGTTAAGCAAGGTAAAGAGTTTTCCTCCCAAAAGAGTGCAGGGAATTGCTTCCACTGCAAGGGCTATTGGGTACCAGTGTTCAGACAAATTCCAACCCGCAATGATTCCCACTGTTCCTGCAATAGTCCCTAAAATCCCTAAAATTAGGGTAAATTTCATAGGGTTTTTCTTTATCACATAAGCGGTTACAAATCCTCCTAGAATGGTGTAAATGGTTCTATAGAAAAGTGCTAAGAGTAAAAGATTCCTGTCATATAATCCTGCAGCGCTTGCTGGGGGAAAAACGTGTAAGGATTCTAGAATAAAATCAGTAAGCGTAGAAAGGACAACTACTACTAAAAACCCGGAAATGATAGATAAAACCGGTCGTAAATATTTCTTCATGTCTATAAGAAAATATAGCAGTTAATTCCAACCAGTCAATACGTAAATAAAAGTATTAAAGGCATACCGAAGTTATTAAAGAGGTTTGCGAAAAGGCTTACGCTATAAATTCCAATGAAAATCCAGATTATCCATTGTGTGGCTTTCTTTGTTAGGCCTGGCTCATGTTTCGACCTGAATTCATCACCAGCATGAATTGGCTTTGGATCGTTTTTATCCGACGGATCTGAAATTATGTTCTCAATCTCGTTCATCTGTCCAATCCAAAACTTAATCCAGGCAAAGCCCTTCATTGTGACCTTGTACCACCAAATACATATAATAATGCCTAAAATGGGTGAAGCTACCAAGAATAACCTTATAAAAAGTGGAAAGACGAAGTCCTTGCTATATGTAAATCCCATAAATCCTATAAGAATAGTATTAGCCACAAGCATTGCGCTAAACCTATTCCATTGAATTTGACATTCTGAATTATGAAGTTCGAGCGCGGCGTTGTACTTAGTCTCTAAATACTTAGTTTTTATTGCCATAAAAAAACCTGCGAGGCAGATTTTAAGAATAATACTACTATAGAATTATGTTTGCAAGCTAGCTTGCTGCATTATGCAAGTGTTGCAAAGGGGATTCCAAAATTTACCAACAGACAGTTTGCGTCCGTTATCTCTTTAAAGATTTGGGGACTGTCCTTGGGCAGAAGTTTAATTTTAGAAGCAAAAGTCTGAATCTTCTTCCATGCTGCAGGAGGCAGATTATCATTACTTATATTTATAATTACTGCCTTTTTAAACTTCATTAAGTGGAATGATACTCCAATTCGTGCGCAGGGTCAAGTTGTGTGACATAAATCATGGAAAAAGTCATTTTAAAGATGGAAAATAAATTTATGATTAACAATAAATTTCAAAGAATAATCCTTCTCATAATATTAGCCTATGAAGGTTGGGGTGGAATTACAGGCGGAACGCTATTAACCTTTGCACCAGATGGTCATATTATGAAAATGTCTACTGAGATTTTACATGGTTATTTCCCAGACTTCTTAATTCCTGGAATTATTTTAACCGCACTGGGATTTCTAACTACTTCAGCTTTTTTTGCAGTATTATTTAGAGCAAAAGCTGCATGGGTTCTCTCACTATTTTCTATGGGTTGGTATATTATTTGGTTTTTGGTAGAAATGTTGTTAGTGGGCACACATTGGCTTCAAATTATGTGGGGTGCTCCTGTTCTCTTGGGACTAGCGTTAACATTACCCATGATTCCCTGGTTTAAAAAAATGCACCTGTTTACCTTCTCAAAGACCTAACACCCTTTTAGTTTAACAGACCAAAATCCTGAACTATCTTAGAATATTTTATGGGAAAAAGGAAGTTATATGAGCTTTTTACTCCTGAGAGTTACGTAATAGTATTTTTTCTGAAGTATTATTGCACCGGTTCCTGCTAAGACAGCAAGTAGCTTCACCAACCACCCAATTACAGGAATAAACCCAATAAGATAAAACACAAGAAGCCCTATTACAAAAGTGGGAACTGGGGTTTGTTTCCAGTTTGCTTTACCGCTTATCCAGTAACCAAGCGCTGCTGCAGCAAACAGTTTTGAGAGGTATAAGACAACTCCAAAGGCAAATAATGAGATTAAGCCTACCGGGAATCCGATAATTGTTACCATAAGAATAATTGCAAAAACTGGGGTAACTATAAGAGTAATAAACCCAGTAAGTAGGCTTAGCCAAAATTTGTTTTTTACCACATCTGAGGTTTTTTGAAAGTATATAGGAAGAAGCCGAATAAACAAGAGGCCAAGGATAAGAGAAGTGATAAAAGATACTATGTTAAAAAATATACCTAATCCTGAAATAAATCCTGCGACTGCTTTAGAAGAGGCTTTATTAACATTTTCAGGGGTTTGAGTTTTATGAAAAATTGTTTTTCCAAGAACAGTGCCGCTGTTAATCTTTGCAGGATTGCTGCTCCAGTACTCTAAATCTCCGTGGATTATGGAATTTTGGGAAACATCAAGAGCTCCTACTCCAGCCATAACATTGCCGGAAACCTCATTTTGAATTCTTGCGTTGCCTCCGGCTATTGTCAGGTTTTTAACCTGAGACAGTATGTCAATATTTCCTCCGGCAATAGTTGCATTACCATCTATTTTTGCATCTATGTCTAGTGTAAGGTTCCCTCCCGCAATAGAGATATTCCTTCCTACTTCCCCAAGAATGAGTATGTTTCCGCCCGCCCCTCTTATATTCTGACTTACTTTTCCTCTTATGGTAATCTGTCCGCCTGCAACTATGAGGTCTCCATTCACAGTGCCGTTTACTTCAATCTGTCCGCCTGCAACATAGGCATCACCATTAACAGTTCCATCTATGGTAACCATTCTTCCCGCAGCAAAATAATCGTGGTCAACTGTTTGGTTCTTTTCAAGAACTACAGTTTCATTTCCATTGAAGGAATTTCCTTGGGCAAAAACACTAAAGGGGAATATCACGAAGAGAAAAAGGAGTAAAAGAGGCAGTGTAATCCTTTTTACAACTAAACTCATACATTATTATTATACTACTTATGTCAACAGAATATTAACTTTAGATTCACATACTGAGAGAATGCAAATTAAATGCTGAAGTTTAGATGAGTTTTTTATTTAAGCCATGCGCAGGACCAGCAAGGCACCAACAAATATTCCTACCATAGAGGCCATAAACACCAAAGAAACCATAACCCAAAAAATTATTTTCTGATCACTCATTTAAGCCTAAAAAAAGGAAAAAGCAGGGAGGCGAACTGGTTATAGAAAGAAATTTTCCAGTGTCTTTACCCCTGCTGAATGCGAAAGATAAATATATTATACAAAACGTTTTCTAACCCTGCAAGACTATTTTCCCGTTACTGCAGCATAAATAATCAATGAAAAGCCTAGCCCTAACAGAAGTAAGACATAAAGTTGAAACTGTGAAATTTTTTCTTTAAAAAAAACAGAGCCTAAAATTGTGGTAAGAAATATAACGCCCCCAAATACTACCGGAGAAACCAGTGCAACTTTATTCACCTGAAGGCTTTTATTAAAGCTTAATGCAAATATTGCAATACAGATTCCTGCAAGCACGGACATTAATAAGCCAAACTTCCCTGAATTAATCGTTTTTGTATTAAAAAGAGGAATGGCGATAATAAACGGAAGAATCGCAGAAATAAGATTATTAATTGCTGTTACAATATTTGAGTTAATAGATCTTGAGGCAAAGGCGGAGAACATTATGGCTCCTGTGTAGAAAATTAAAGCAATAATTGTATAGATCATATAATTAAGTATAGCTAAGAAATTATAGCTTCTCCATAGTGTTTAGTATTCTGTGGACGGTTTTCCAAGTTCTAGTAGTAACCTGTTTTTTGTATTCTTTGTCTATTTCTGCCATAAAGTGAGTTGCTTTTTCTGAGTTCATATCTAAAACGGTTACCAATTCTTTCCTTCTATCTTTAAAAAAGGTAACAAGTAAATAGTTAGGGCGCTCATCTTTTATATTTTTGAAGGGGTTAGTGGAGACAAATTTTCTGAGGTCATCTTCGGAGCGGATAATTGTCATTCTGGAAAATCCCAGTTTTTTAGGAAGTTCTTTTTGAATATTATCTTCAATTTCCCCCTCATCTGTTTCATCTGACTGGAAAACTACGTTTCCAGAAGAAATAATAGGTTTTACTTTTTTAAACCCTAAAGACTCAAAAAATTCTTTAAACTTTTGCTGACTCATGTTAGGGTTTCCAGGTCCTACTCCCCTAATTAATGCCACATATTTCATAGCTACTTAAACCTACTATCATCATCTCTAGTTATATACATAATGTCACGTGTTTGTGGATTTTTAAGAAGGCTACTGCCAGTATTTAAACCATCCATAATTTTTCCCAGCACTAATTCTCCTTTTTCATTATGTCCATCTGCTACTCCTCCTGTTGTCCAGTTCGAATTAATATCAAGCTGTATTGCGGTGTATGCTCCGGCAGCTACTAAACTAGCTGCTAGATTATAAGGTGACAAACTACTTCCAAATGCTACCATTAGGTTTCCATCTTTTGTAAGAGCCATGGCTGATCTCCAGGTAATAAAATCCGGAGAATTTGCTTCAATTAGTCCCCACGTTCCAGTATCTTTTTCATTTTTTGCAGCTGGAGTAATTTCTCCGTTCTCAATAAGAAGTTTGCTATTTTGTCTCACAGCCGTCATATCTTCCGTTCTCTCTGTAAAATTGCCTTCTCCCCATGTGCCTATTTTTACAGACCCATCTTTATAAGTTACTATGCTAGCGTACCCCTTTTGTAACGGCTTATACTCAATTCCATCTAAATACGCGCCCCAAGATGCGTGCCATAATTGAAACCCACCATTCATAACTAAAAGAAGATTTGAAAGATCAGAATCAGGTACCTTTCCTGGTCCGCTTCCTCCTCCAACTCTTGCTTCACCTTTTCCGCCTACCATATTAAGTTTTACCCTCCTACTATCCATTACAACAATTACAGTATTTGCATATGGACGAGAACCATCTGGTCGTACGAAAGTTTTTGCCATAATTAAGTTCTCAGCTGTAGTTGGCAAGCCATCTATTACCCAAGAACCCTCCCCAGGTAGAGGATTAGAATACAACACATGTACGTCTGGAGGAATGAAAGGTTTTGGCTTTTTAACTTCAGGTACAGGAGGGATAAGTGTATTCAATACAGACTC
>CAZQIA010000015.1:0-14105 GCA_964593215.1 uncultured Gammaproteobacteria bacterium | reverse complement strand
GCATAGACTCATAAAAATATTTGAGATGCGGCATGGTTTTAAATTTCCCCACAACTTTTACATTTATCCGTATGAGGACTGGTACATAAGAATCCTGCCTAGGGCAAAGATAGCTGGGGGATTTGAGATAGCTACGGGAATTTTTGTAAATACACAGGATCCTCACGAGACTATGGCGTTTATCAAGGAACATTTTGCGGAAGCAGAGGAGGGGAAGATAAAAAGACACAAAGCAAAGTATCGTCGAGGAGTTTAGTTTTGTGCTCTTTTTGCGGTGCTCGTTAACACTGCACTTCTAAAAAAACACAAGGCAAAGTACCGCAAAGGAGTATAATACCTACTATGCAGAAAGAGATAAGATGTAGGGCTTCAATTGAGCCTTGGATGACAGAGTCTCAGGGAGATATTGGAAAAGTGAAAAGAGTGATTGTTGACTGTAGAGGGTGTGATGTGCGAACTGCTTTATCTGCCTCTCAGAATGCGCCACTTGGGACTTTTGCGCGTGAATTCAAACGTGTTGCTTCGACTTTTTGTCAAAAAATAGGTAATGTAGATGAGAGAGAAATCTCAGATACTATGCTTCCGAAAGGACTTAGTCCAGAAAAACAAACTTTTTCTACCTCTCAAGGTCAAATACTTCAATTCCCAAAAGAGAGACGGTCCGGTACATAATTTAAATTCCTCTTGCTTTTAAACCTCTTACGTTTCTGGTATACTTTCTTTTTCCCTTTCATGAATAAAACCTTGGTAATCATTTCTGATTATGGTGTGGGAGACCCTGCTTTTGCAGAAGTTTCTTTGCGAATGCAAAGCTTTATTCCCGGACTTTCCATACTTCCCATATCAACACCGCCTTTTTCTACTATCAACACCGGCTTCTGGATATCCCAGATAGCTCTTGCCCACAACGTTTCAAATGCCTACATTTTTTCCAACACAGCTCCTAGAAAAGATGATAAAAAAGCACAGAAAAATAACAACGGAGAAAAACTCATGTACGCAAAACTCAAAAACGGGTTTGAAATTATAGCGGTAAATTCAGGATTTTGCTTTTCTTTTGTGAAGCCGTTTATAGAAAAATTTCATTTTGTAAATGTTTCAAATGAGGGTTCACAATTTAGATCCCGCGACAACTATCCCCAAAAAGTTTCTGCAATGATAAATAAGGACACAAGTTTTATGGGGGATACTTGTTCTGTTGACACTATTCCTGAAGTTCCTAAAAATAAAATTGCCTCAATTGACGGTTATGGAAATATTAAGACTACAACACGGCTTTCAGATGTTAAAAATCTCAAGCCGGGACAAAAACTTTTGGTTGATATTAATTCAATTAGACATCAAGTCACATTTTCTGATGGCGTGTTTAACATAATGGAGGGTGAAACCGCTTTTGCCCCTGGGTCATCCGGATATGATGACAGATTTATGGAGCTTTTTGTAAGAGGCGGGTCTGCGCAAAAACTATTTGGAAAACCGCACGTTGAGCAGGAATTTCAGATTATTAAATAATTATTGCGAGGTTGTTGTTGAGGGTGCAGTTTCTGTTGACTGGGTTTTTATAACAGATTTTTTGACATTTGGCATCAAGCCTGAACGTGATGCCATTTTCATCTCAGCTTCTCCGGTTGCATTAAGTTTTCCACCGGCAGAGGCAATAAGTGCTTGAATTATTTTTTTCCCATCTTGTGCAGCAGTTTTCAAGCTCAAGTGAGCGGTTAGTAGTTTTTTACGAGCATCTTCTAAGGTAGTTTTATTTCCAGGATATCCCTCCGGTGTAAGCGAAGAAACTTCAGTTATTACCGCCGCAGCTGTGGATTTGGCATCTGTAACTTTAATCTGCATGTCAGAAAGTAATGTCTCCCATGAAGACGTATCTATTCCTGAAGCCTTTGCAGTGGTAATTCTTGTTTGAAGTTTTGTCCATACCGTTGTTAGGTTATCAGCAACAGTGGTGGCGGTATCTGCTGCAGCTAAAATTCTTATCTGCGGCATAAATAGAGCAAAAACTCTATATGAGGTAATTATGGATTGGACTTCAGTTTTTAGTGCTGCAGTGTCAGTTTCTGCATCTATCTTAGCCTTTAAATTTGTTAAGGAAGTAATTTCATTTTGTATGCTCGTAGAGTATACAGTTTTACTTGCGTCGGGGACATGTTTTAGTGCAACTATTTTTGTTAATAATTCCTGAAGAGCCGTTAATCTTCTCTGAATTTCTATATCCGCACGGCTTCTTAAATTAGTTTCTTTTGCGGTAAATTTAGATTTTACCATTGCAGAATTGGAGCTGTTAGATGCGGTAGTAAGCGGCATGGCATCCTGAGCAAATGTTACCGGAGGGAAAAGTAAAAACAGTAAAGTGCTTAGGGTAAAAATTGATTTTTTCATAAATTATTGTAAGTTTGTTTGCTTGTCATTTATTGCACTGTTCACTGAATCAATCTGTGTGTTAAGGTTATCTACGTTAGTGTCAATTGTGCTTGAATCTTGTTGTAAAGAGCTGTCTGATGTGTCTGGTGTAGGTGTGGGAGTGGCTACCTGAGGAGAATTGGGAGGAGGATTTAATGAGCCATTTTCATCTATAACTTTTGCCTGTTTGCTAGTTGGTAAACTATTTTTATTTCCAGCCATAATAAAGTAGACTGCAGCAGCACCAATTACCAAAAGAAGAAGCGCAACTAGAATAAGCGGAAGTTTAGAAGAAGAGGATTTAGAGGGAATAGAAAAAGATGCTGAATCTGGTGCGGCAGGGGGAATTCCTGGGTTTGCAGGCGGTGGAGTTGGAGAGGGGGAAGTTGGTGTTTCAGGTGCGGCTGGCGCTGGCTGAACAGGAGGCGCAACTGGCTGAGCCGGTGAAGATGAAGTTTCAGGACTAGGTGTTTGGGCAGGATTATCCATATCATTTAGAGTACAGGAAAGTATATAAAGTTGTCAAGTAAAAAGCTGATTCTGTAGAAAATTCTATGCCGAATTAAAAACTTGTCTCTGTCTGTTAACTCTTCTTCTAAAATCTAATCTTTTTACAAGAAAATTTCTTTCTCTTGCTCTTTGTTCTGCTTCATATCTCATCATTAGAGTTTGAAAAATTCCGTTTTTTCCAGCGTCTATTGATAATGGTTGACTTAATAGGTCTTCCTCCTTTAAAGTTCTTGCTTGGATTCTTTTACTGTGTTTTAGTGATCTGTAGACTTCTGTCATAAGAGATTACTTAATTGTAATTCTTACTGCGGGTGACATAGTAGATTTAAGAGTTACAGAGGAAATCTTTGCAGCTCCTATATTTGAAAGAACTGCGGAAATATTGTCTGATAATTTTTTGTCTTCAAAAGAAATTTTTCCTACAGACATGTGAATAATTGGAGCTTGAGCCTCTGTTTTATAAGAGATTTGTCCTGCAGAAAGTTTTTTAACTGCGTCTTCCGGGTTTGCTGTAATGGTTCCGTTTTTAGGATTAGGCATGAGTCCCCTAGGTCCTAAAATCTTTGCAACTTTTGCAAGTTTTCCCATCATTTGGGGTGTTGCAACTAATACATCGAAAGTGATTTTTCCTGACTCAACTTCAGAAATTAATGCGTCATCAGCAACTTTGATTCTGAGTGTTTTTCCGGTTCCGTGAGGAAGAGTGAGTAAACCTGAAATGCCTTTTTCTCTGGTGTTAATGTGAAGTTCTACGGTTTCATCAAAAGTGCTAGTCTTAAATTTCTTTAGCGTTTCAACTGCCTTAGTAACTGAAAAAGCATCTTTTGAGGAGAGTTCTTTATTGGATTTATGTCTTTTAGAAATTATACGTACTTTTTTTTCTTTTGCTTTTTTCTTTTTGCTGCCTACTTCTTCTATCTCTGTTGATTCGGGAGCTGTATCTAGACTTGCAGCAATTTCTTCTTCAGAAACACCTACAGAAACTGTTCTTTCTCCGCCTTTCATCCCGGCAACGTGTGCGTTTTTCTTTTCTCTTAACTCTTTTTGCTCACGTTTTACCGCGTCAGCAGCTTTCTGTGCTTCTTCTTGTTGTTCGTCTCCTAATACTTTTACTTTTACTTTTCCCACTTTAGTGTTTTCCTTTCTCGAAGCTTATGCTTCAGTGTCAATTCCCATACTTCTTGCGACTCCTTTTACAATTCTTGCTGCCATTTTAACGTCTTTTGTATTCAAGTCATCCATTTTAATCTGAGCTACTTCTTCAGCCTGCGCATTTGTCAACTTTCCGGCAGACTCTTTAGAAGGTTTACTGGAACCCTTTTGGATCTTAAGAGCTTTTTTAATAAGTTCTGCAACCGGAGGTTTTTTAATTATAAAAGAGAAGGTTTTATCCTCGTAAACCGTGATAACAACAGGTAAAACTGTCCCTTTCTGGTCAGCCGTTTTATCATTAAACGCCTTCACAAACTCCATGATTGGAAGGCCGTGAGGACCTAAAGCTGTTCCAATAGGTGGAGCAGGAGTAGCCTCCCCACCTTTTACGTTAATTTTTATGAAAGTCTTAATCTTCTTAGCCATAGTTTAGTTTGTTTAGATTTTTTCTACCTGTAAGAAATCAAATTCTACCGGTGTTTCGCGTCCAAATATATTCATAAGAACCTTGAGGCGTCCGCGTGACTCATCAATAGATTCTATAGTGCCTAGTTGGTCAGAAAATGGTCCGTCTACAATTTTTACTGGTTGTCCTACTGAAAACGCGCTCTTAAAGACCGGATCTTTCATCTCCACAAACTTTACAATTGCCTCGACTTCATCGTCTCTAATAGGAGTAGGTTTATTCATAGCTCCTACAAATGAAGTGACTCCGGCTGTAGTTCTTACTAACAGCCAGGATTCATCATCTAAGACCATTTTTACCAAAATGTATCCTGGGAAAATTTTTTCTTTTATGTTCTCTTTTTTACCGGATCTTACTTTAATGGTTTCGCGGGTAGGAACTAGAACATCTAAAATTCTCTCCTTGAATCCCATGGATTCCACACGCTGCATAAGAGTTTTTGCAACTTTATTTTCATGTCCTGAATATGTGTGAACTATAAACCAGCGTCCCTGTTTTTCGTCTTGCATAGTTAATCTATTTAATTATTAGTTCGAGCAATTTAGAAAATCCTAAATCTGCAAGTCCTAAATATATTGCTACAAATACGCTTATTATGATAACTACCGCAGTAAGTCTAATAGTTTCCCGTCTTCCGGGCCAGGTTACTTGTAAAAGTTCTGCCCTAACACTCTTAATAAACGTAAACATAAAAAATCAATCCCTCCGTTTCCGTCTGTGAGTTTGATAAAAGCTCAAAACTGAGGAAACGTCTTTCTGAGGATTGAGAAATTTATTTTACCACAGTTGTCTTAGGCTTGTAAAGTGCCTGTGTTTTGCGTTGACATTTTGTTTTTTTGATTCTACAATGTACATACTTCATATATGGGTAAAATCCGCAAAGCAGTAATCCCCGCCGCCGGTTTTGGAACCCGGTTTCTCCCGCAAACCAAAGCAATGCCTAAAGAAATGCTTCCCATAGTGGACAAACCGGTTATTCAGTATGTGGTAGAGGAGGTTGTTTCCTCAGGGATTAAGGATATTATAGTAGTAACTGGCGCAAATAAGCGTGCAATAGAGGATCATTTTGATACTCCAAACGAGGACTTAGTTAAAAATCTTACTCAAGGCGGGAAACATGATCTTTTAGATTCCATCCAGAAGTTAGCGGACATGGCTAACTTTATTTATATCAGGCAAAAAGGTCCATATGGAAACGGAACGCCGGTTTTGTCTGCAGAGCCTGCAATAGAAGATGAACCGTTTGCGGTTATTTGGGGGGATGAGTTTATATATAGTACGCCACCTAGGCTAAAGCAGATGATAGATGTGCATGAAAAATATGGAGGAATTGTTATTTCTGGAGTAAAAATTGAGAAAAAAGAAGACTTGAAGCGCTATGGAATTGCGGATATAGAACCTGTAGAGGGGAATGTCTTTAAGATTAAATCTATTGTTGAAAAACCAGATCCTGAAAACGCACCATCTAATCTAGCAACCCATGGAGCATATATCCTTCCGCCAGAAATTTTTCCGGTCATGAAAGACCTTAAGCCAGGAAAGGGAGGAGAGCTATGGCTTACAGATGGAATAAATGTCTTGCGTGACCAGGGTGTACCAGTGTATGCGGTAGAGATAGAAAATGGGAAGTATTATGATACTGGTAATAAGCTTGAATATATGAAGACTGCGGTAGAGTTAGCCTTACAACATCCGGACATCAACGGAGAATTCAAACAATTTCTGAAGGATCTTAATCTATAATCCCTTTTCCGTCTCAGCCTTTTGTCTTTTTGCTTTGCGCTCCAGGTATAATTGCTCCCCAACTTTTTGTCCCAGCTCAGGGTTAAGATAACTGAAATTAACCAATCTTGAAACTACATTTTCCACCATAAAAGAGTCTAGGTTTGTTTCTTTTCCAGCCTGTTTTGTGGCGTCTTCTAGGGTAAAAAATGGGCCAATAGTGACGGTGTGAGTTTTTCCAAGATTTAAACCTCGAGATTTTTCGTATCCATTAGAATGGTTCACATCCATTCCTACAACAAGTATTCCAATATTTGGAATTTTTTTCCTTTTAATGAGTAATGCAAGCCGTCCCAGTGGTTTTTCTTCCGGTATTTCAAGTCTTGCGGCACGTTCTGGTTGTACAGGTGCGTATACAACACCGCCATTCCTTAATGCTTCTTCCGCTGAAACTGCAAACTCCTCAAATCCTTCATTCTTCTCAGGTATTTTAAACTTCTCTTTTATTTGTTCTATTGCTTTATCCCTGGATTCTTCTGAGGTATAAAAAGGGGAGCGCTGAGCGCTTTTAACTTTTTTTTCAAGCTTTGCTCTTCTTTTTCTGATTGTGCTTTCTGTAACAATTAACTTAGTTTCAACGCCACCGGTATGTGTAAATTTAGGAACACTTATGCCAAATAATTTCCCTTGGTGCTGCGCAAGCGGATATACAAGGGGTGCATCTCTAAAAACTTGAGCCATGTCATACAATGGAAGATACGCAGCCAATGGGTCTACTTGATCCAGGTGCGGTGCATAAAGAATTAAACCTCCACCGTTTTCTACATGACGTTTAGCTTCTTGAAATCCATTTTCAGCGGGAAGATTGGTGTCCGTTTTCACAAAGGGAGCAATAATATTCCGATACATTTCACGCCTTTTTAAAATATCTGAAGATAATTTTTCAGCACCTGCCATAATTGAGGGGATTCTAGCATTTCTAAGCATCTAATACAAGCTATTTTGGTTTCACATCTTATATTTGATATAATCGCGGCCATGACTAAAAATGAAATGTTATATCCTGAGTTTCTTGATCTAACTGTAGTCTGTACGTCTGACACAAAAGAGTTGGCAAGAAATGGAATTCAGTTTCCAAGAAACGTGGACGGGCTATTAATGCTTGATGTTGGAGCAGGAACTTCAATTGCTCAGTTTGAGCTTCAAGAAAGAGGAGCTCAAATAGTTGCCGTAGACACAAGGTACGCACATGCAAAAAAAATTAAAAGATGAATCTGAGAAAAGTGAAGAAGTACTTCATCCAAGAAATCAAATGATTCTAACTAGAAAAGATGCTTCACATGCTGAAAGCGTTTATCAAAATGAGAAGCGGCTTAATAGGCAATTTTTTAAACGGTTTCCAAGAACTGGTAACTTTGTTGCGGCTGATGCACAGGCGCTTCCTTTCCCAGATGATACATTTGATTTTTCATGGTCTTCAAAATGTATTGACTATCTAAGACTTTTTGGTGGTAATTCACTAGAGCAAGCGGTTTCAGAAATAATTCGTGTTACTAAGCCAGGCGGACAGATCCAAATTGCTGGAGCTACAGGTGATTCGCCCATTGCAACACTTATGTTGGGGGAGCTAGACGTGCCAATAAAACAGATGGTTGAAAGAAATAAGTGTGCCGAGCTATCAATGAGACGAACAGAAAACGGCATGCACGTCTTTTATATTAGAAAGTAGTTTGAGTTATAAATTTTATTCTCCTCTAAGATTCCTGATATAATTACCGTATGAAAAGCGCGAAATATACCATTCAAGAAAAATTAGGAAACATAGTTCAGGAAATTGCGGGAGAAGAAGTTGAGATAAAACTTGATACACCCCAAGACATTTCTCATGGTGATTATTCCTCAAACATTTCTCTTCAATTATCTAAAAAACTAGGGAAAAATCCTAGGGAAGTTGCAGAACAAATAAAATCTGAATATGAAAAACTCGAAGACACCAATGTTAAAAACATTGAAATTGCAGGACCTGGGTTTTTGAATTTCTTTTTATCAGAGGAGTATTTGTTTAAAAACCTTGAAACTATTAAAGAAATGAAAGATGAATATGGAAATTCTGATAGGTTAGCTGGTAAAAAAGTAATGGTTGAGTTTACAGATCCAAATCCGTTAAAAGAATTTCACATTGGGCATTTATACAGTAATACGGTAGGAGAGAGTATCTCCAGACTTTTAGAATTCCAAGGAGCTGATTTATGGAGGGTAAATTATCAGGGAGATGTAGGACTTCATATCGCGAAGGCAATATTTGGAATATTATCCTTATGGAAATTGCCAATAGATGATTTTACCGTTGAGGGCAATACGCATTTCGAATCTTTAGTAAGTGAGTTTGAAAATAAACAAATAAGTGAAAAGGCAAAGTTTTTAGGTGAAGCCTATGCTTTTGGAGCAAGAGAATATGAGAATGATGAAGTAAACAAAAACAAGATTAATAGGCTCAATAAGAGAATATATGAAAAAGATCCGGATATTTACCCCTTTTATGAAAAAGCAAGGCAATGGAGCTTGGATTATTTTGAAACTATCTATAAGCGATTAGGTACGAAGTTTAAAAGATATTATTTTGAGTCAGAAGCAGGACCTATAGGGATAGAAATAATAAAAAAACACATTGGAGATATTTTTGAGGAAGAAGGAGGAGCAGTAATATTTCCTAAGGAAAAATCCGGTCTACACACACGTGTTTTTGTAAATTCATTAGGCCTTCCTACGTATGAGGCAAAAGAGTTGGGACTTGCACCTACTAAACATAAAGACTTTCCCTATGACACCTCCATTGTTATTACTGGAAATGAAATTAATGAATATTTCAGAGTACTTCTAAAGGCGCTTTCATTTATTAACCCTGAGTTATCAGAGAAAACTAAGCACATTTCTCATGGAATGGTCAGGCTTCCTTCTGGCAAAATGTCTTCTCGAACGGGGCAGGTATTAACGGGCGAGTGGCTTCTTGATGAGGTAAAGAAAAAGCTATTTGAATCTTTTCCAGATATGGATAGTGTAGTGGGAGAAAAACTGACTGTGGGAGCAGTAAAATATGCGCTTTTAAAAAGTTCTGTAGGACAAGATCTTACGTTTTCTCTGGAAGAGTCCATAAACCTTCATGGAAACTCTGGGCCTTATTTACAGTATGCGTATGCAAGAACGCAAAACGTCTTAGAAAAATCAGAACCAGGAAATGTGTCAAATAATTATGAACCAAATTCTGAAGAGCAGGTACTAATTAGAATGTTAATTCATTTTTCAGAAATAGTAGAGAGAGCGTCTTTAGAGTATTCTCCTAGTGTTGTGTGTACGTATCTTTTTGAATTAGCGCAAAGTTTTTCAGTATTCTATGAAAAACATAGAATTTCTGATGCAGAGAATGAAGACGCTAAAAACTTTAGGTTATTATTAACTGTCGGAGTAGGGCACGTTTTGAAAAACGGACTATGTCTTCTGGGGATCAGCGCCCCTGTAAAGATTTAGGATCTTCTTCTGGGCGAATTTCAGTTCCGTCATTGTGAGCCTGAATAATTCTAGTCATTTTCTTATCCCACTGATTTCTTAAATACTTATCCGATTGGCTTATATCCAAGGTAACAATTCCAAGTTGAGCAAGTTTCACCTGCAAGCCCTCATTTTGGGCATTGAACTTTATAATGAGCTTGTTCATAAATGTCTTCATTTCTTCATTAGAGTGTACTAAAGCTAGGTAAATATCCCTTGTAGTTTCATCAGTGAACTGAACTGTTGCTTTTTGTCTGGCCCCAATTCCAAATATATATTTTGGAAGCACTAAGTCCTCTAAATTTACAAAGTTTGGGTGGGAAGAAAATAAATCCCTAAGCCTTTCAGCAGTTTCTTTTTCAGTTATTCCTACTTCTGAGAGGGCACTAGCTTGTTTTTTTGAGGATGACGCATCAAATATAAGCCATCCAGCCTTGATAAGACCTTTTTGAATTCCTACTCCCATTTTTTCCTGAAAGTATTTGTTAACCTTAACCCTTAATTCTCCTGCTTCTTGAGTGGAGTCTACGACCTCAACAAACACTCTTGTTCTAAATCCTGCAGGAGTAGTTTCAGGATCTCTTTCTATAACTATATTTGGGTTAAAAACTGGCTTTCTATTTCTCAGTGAAGACGTAAACCTTTCTGCTGATAATACCCCTGGAACTTGCCTAAGAGTGTGAAGTGAGCGCTCAACAGGGTCTTCCGGAGGTCTGGGGTCCCCTGGTCTTATTCCGGTAGTCTGTTGTTGACCTGATCTAGATTCTAACACGGGTGAATAATATCAAATAGAATAGAGTAATTCAAGAAAGTTATGCGCGGGCAGGTTTTGCGGCAGTGTGTCTGTGACCTTGTCCAATTCTTACATGGTACTCTGCGGTGGTTTTGATTCCGGTTTGTGCTGATTTTCCGGCTTGAAGTCTATAGACGGCGTGAGCGGTTATAGCCTGTGCAAATCTTGCAGTTTTTGCTGGAAGATGATCTTCTGCTTGAGCTAATTCAAGAAGCGGTTTGTTAACCTCCCCATCCTTTACTAAAGAAAATCTTTCTTCATTCCCTGTTTTCCCATTTGAAACAATTGAAGTTCTTCTCCATCTGTAATCAATTTGTTCAGCAACCTGAACTAGTAAGAGTCCAACCATAGATCTGAGCGCAAATTGTTCTTCTGGGGTTAAATTAAGGATGTTTCTATTTTCTTTACGAGCCTGTGCATTTTTTACCGCCTGTTTGTAAACTGCATCAACTGCATCATAAATTTGAGCATCTCCCATAAGACGCAATGACTCTGTGGTAGAGCCAGATACATGTGAGGGTCTGATTTGAGTTTCAATTCCCATGAAGGGGATATTATAGCTTATAGTTTTTAAAATTGCAAGTCCTTGATGGGAAACGGCTGCTATGAGATAATGAGCAAGCTCATTGGGGTTCTCGTCCCGCTTTGCGGGACTGCGACCCTAAATGTACCAGTTTATTGCGTGCGTTCCTTGCCCTTCGCAAACTCAGGGCTGTGGTGCGTGCGAAATAACAAGATAAATGCGGTCTTAAATAAACATCATGAAATACACACTTTCCACACTAGATAATGGTTTAAAAGTAGTTCTTGTCCCCATAGATGAAATGGGGTCTGCAACCACGTTAGTTATGGTGGGTGCAGGATCTAGATACGAAAATAAGAAAAACTCCGGTATCTCACATTTTCTTGAGCATATGGCTTTTAAAGGCACTAAAACCAGACCTACAGCACGCGAAATAGCAACTTTAATAGATGGAATTGGCGCAGAATCTAACGCATTTACCGGAAAAGAACTTACCGGTTATTATATAAAATCTTCATATGAACATGTAAATCTTTCACTAGATGTTTTGTCAGACATGCTTATAAATTTACTTTTAGATCCAGCAGAAATTGATAAAGAAAAAGGAGTTATTTTAGAAGAAATGAATCTATATGAAGATACCCCCAGCAGAAAAATAGGAGATTTATTTGAAACACTTTTATATGATGATACCCCTATGGGTTGGGATATTGCAGGAAGTAAGGATGTAATTAAGGCAATTACCCAGAGAGATTTTACGGATTACATGCAAAGCCTGTATTCAGCAGACAACATGTGTCTGGTGGTTGCTGGAAAGTATGATCACGACCATATCTTAGAAGAAATAGAGAAAAAATTTGGACAGCTTAAAAAATTTACTACAGCAACATTTGAAAAAACTAATGATTCCCAGAATGGTTCAAAGGTTTTATTGAAACACAAAAAAACCGAACAGTCACACTTTGGATTAGGGGTAAGAACCGTAGGGTTACGTGATAAAAAAGAAAATTATATCCTTTCAATTCTTGCATCTATTTTAGGCGGTGGAATGTCATCTAGACTTTTCCATGAGGTACGTGAGTCCCGTGGCCTGGCTTACTATGTCAGAGCTTATTCAGAAAATTATAAAGATGTAGGATATCTGGCTGCGTTTGCGGGTGTAGATCCGGCAAGAATTGATGAGGCAATTACTGTAGTAAGAGATGAATTGTTAAAAGTGTGTAAAGATGGGGAGATTAACGAGGGAGAATTAAAAAAAGCAAAAGAATTTATGAAGGGACATTTTGTACTTGACTTAGAGGATACCAGATCAGTTGCGGGTCACTATGCAACAGATTTAATACTTGAAAATGTAATGGAAAATCCGGATGAGGTTATGAAAAAAATAGATGAGGTGTCTTTACAAGACGTTCAAAATGCTGCCAAAAAATACATAAAACCAGAGAATATGAACTTAGTAATTATTGGAGATTTTGAAGATAAGAAAAGTTTTGAAAATTTATTGAAGTAACTTTTTTTTATCCTCATCGCTTAAAGTGGTTGAAGTTTCTATTACGTTGCGTGTAAATTCCCTCATCTGTTCTTCTCGAAGCTTCATGCTTGTTTCAAACCCCATATCAAACCATGCTTGTTGAAGTATAGCCATAGCAACTTCATATTCGGGTAGGGACATTTCCTCCAGCGGTCTTTTTCCAGATTCATACGCAAGCTCTTCAGAGTTATCACCTTCCTGTATTTTATCCCGTACTACTAATTCAAAATCTCCATCTTCAAACAGTGCAAACCTAATGTTGTCTTCTTTCCTTTCTGCAGTGGCAATTAACCTTTGACCTTCTGGAGCACCTACTGCCCCAGTTGAATCAATGCTAATTACTTCACAAGGGGAGTGCTTACCACTTTTAGGAGCAATGCTTCTTGTTACTTTACCACTGGGAAATGTCCTAGTCATGTGAGCGCTATGCGTTTTTTTAAAGTGTTCTTCAAAAGGTTCTATTCCATCAGTTAAAAAAACGTTCATCAAGCCTTCATCAATAACAGGAGAGTCGATCCTAAATGGAGTTGAATGGGATGGTGCAGCATCCGTAGACAACCCCATAGAGCGCGCAATTCTTGATCTATCTTTCAAAGTATCGATTGCTTCTGAAGCTTGGGCTATCCAATCTATCCTTGTTTTTCCAGCATCTTCATATGAAAACCTATTCTCCCCAGCAGCGCCAGTATCTTTTGCCTCAGCCATATAAATATTATACAACTTATAACAGAAAAAAGAATAAAAGTTGCTATAATTTTACTGTGAAGATAAGATTTCTTACATTAAACGTGTGGAATGGGGGGAGGCTTTGGGATAATCTAGAAAAATTTCTTAGGGAGAATACCTTTGACATTATGCTTTTTCAGGAAGTGTTTAACGGGTATGGTGAAAACCTTCCTAAGTGGTATAAGACATATGACGAATTTCAAAAACTATTTCCGGAATATAAGTCTGTTTTTGGAGCTTCATTTGGTAATAAGGATGAATATGGATCAGTAGACCGTGGACAGGCAATTTTTTCTAAGTTTCCCATCCTTTCTTCTCAGACAAAATTCTTTGATCTACCTTATAGAGTTTTTGATGAAATGAGCTCTAGAAACTTTGAAAAAACTCCCAGAGTTCTTTTGAAATGTGAAGTAGAAGTAGGGAATAAAAAGATTCACCTTTTTAATCATCATGGAATTTGGGGAAAGAATGGAAGAGACAATGCTAGACGTCTTGCGATGGGAAAAGTGATAGAAGCTGAAGTAAAAGATAAAGAAAATGTGATTTTAGCAGGAGATTTTAATATGGATAGAGACACGGAAACGGTAAAAGGGATCGAAAAATATTTAGAAAATGTGTTTAAAAATTCACTTAAAACCACATTTAATATGAGGCAGAAAACTGATCCGGGATTTGCAACTGCAGCCGTAGATATGATGTTTATAAGTAGTACCTTTAAAGTTCTGGA
>CAZQIA010000014.1:1555-14632 GCA_964593215.1 uncultured Gammaproteobacteria bacterium | reverse complement strand
CAGGAGATGGAACTACAACCGCAACTCTTCTGGCACAGCAAATAATTCACGGAGGATTTAAAGCAGTTGCAGCTGGATCTAATCCAATGATCCTTAAAAACGGCGTAGAAAAAGGAGTGGAAGTAGTTGTGTCTGAAGTAAAGAGAATGAGTAAAAAAGTTTCGGATGGTGATGTTTCCAAGGTTGCAACTATTTCAGCACAGGACGATAAAATTGGAAAACTTATCGCTGAAGCGTTAAATAAGGTAGGAAAAGATGGAATTGTTACTGTTGAAGAAGGACGCGGGGTTGAATTTTCCATAGATTACAAAGAGGGAATGGAATTTGATAAAGGATACGCTTCTGCATATTTTGTAACTAACGCAGACAGAATGGAAGCAGAAATTAATGATGCATACATCTTAATTACAGATAAAAAAATCGGAAATCTTCAAGAACTTCTTCCTTTCTTAGAAAGCTTTATTAAGATCTCTAAAAATCTGGTTATCATTGCAGATGACATAGAGGGTGAAGCATTAGCAACATTAGTTATAAATAAATTAAAAGGTACATTTAATGTGTTAGCGCTAAAAGCTCCAGGATTTGGAGATAGAAGAAAGGCTATGTTAGAAGACATAGCGGTTTTAACTGGCGGAACAGTTATTTCAGATGATACCGGCAGAAAATTTGATTCAGTAACTGTAGAAGATTGCGGAAGAGCAGAAAAAGTAAAGTCTACAAATGAAAGCACACAAGTTATAGGCGGAAAAGGAGTTAAGGCAAAAGTTACCGCAAGAGTTTCTCAGATTAAAGCAGAGTTAGATAGATCAACTTCTGAATTTGATAAAGAAAAACTATCTGAAAGACTTGCAAAACTTTCGGGAGGAGCTGCAGTTATTAACGTAGGAGCTGCAACTGAGATAGAAATGAAGGAGAAAAAGGAACGTGTAATTGATGCAGTAGCGGCAACAAAGGCAGCCTTAGAAGAAGGAATAGTTCCTGGCGGAGGAATTACACTTTTGAAGTCAAGAAAAGCATTAGAAAAATTAAAGGAAACACTTAAAGATGAAGATGAAAAACGTGGAGTAGAGGTATTATATGAAGCGCTTTCTCAACCAGTTTCCTGGATTGTCAGTAATGCTGGTGAAGAACCAGGAGTAATTGTGCGCGACATAGAAACATCAAAAGTGGATGATTACGGATTTAATGTAATGACTATGAAATATGGTTCTATGTTAGACGCAGGAATAGTAGACCCAGCAAAGGTTACTAGATCTGCAGTTCAAAACGCAGCATCAGTTGGCATGATGGTGTTAACTACAGAAGCTTTAATTGCAGATAATCCTGAAAAAGAAAAGGCTCCTTCTATGCCAGGTGGCGGAATGCCAGGTATGGGTGGAATGGATTACTAAATTTACCTCTCAACAGACCTCAAGCAGTTACTACAATTGTAAAATTATGTTTGACCAAGGCTTTTTTCTACTTTCCATACACTTTTAGTATGAGGACTGAATTCAATATATATGTCGCTTTTTTCAGGAAGAGAATTTAGGTATTTTGCAAATTCAGGGTAAAATCTGTAATTTATTTTAACGTCTCTTATTTGAAAATAAGTTCCTTCGCTTTCTATGGAGCCTCCCCAGTATAAATACAATTTTCCTATTGTTGCAAAAACTGGAGAACGCATATCAAGGTAGTATTTATATCTATGTGAGATAAGAGCAATTATGTAAATAAATATGCTTGTAATAACAGTTAATATTATCCATTGGCCGGGTGAAAATATTGAAAAAAAATCTCTCTGAGATTTTTGAAGTAACGAGTTTAAATTTGGGACTATAGAAACGAAGAAAAAAAGTGATGGGATGATATAGATTCTATAATCAGCGAAAGCGACTCCTGGTATCAGTGAGTTATACTTTGCCTTTAAAATTATTAGTTCGTTTGTCTTAAGGTCTCTTAATGGATGCTTGTTTTCTTTAAAAAAATGTAACATATCTTCTTTATATTCAATCTTTTGTAAGTTGCTTAACTTTTTTTGAGCATTCAAATATCCAAAAATAATGAAAATGATCATCACAAAAATTAGAAAGAAGAGAAGTAGAATTTGAAAAGTATTCATTAATTAAGTGGTCACCAAGTAACTCTTTATTTTATAGACTCCTTTACCCACTCAAGATATTTTTTATTTGCAGTTCCTTCAAGCTTTATGATTTGTGGAATTTCATAAGGCAAGATTTTCTCAATCGCTTCTTTTATTTTTTCAAACATTCCATCTTCCGTTTTTATCACTCCTGAAATTTCCTGTGCTTTTACTTTCTCATCCTTCCAAACATAAAAATTTGTAACTGGATATATTTCTACACAAGCAGCAAGTTTAGTATCAATTAAGTGATTCGCGGTCTTTTCCGCATCGGACATGCTTTCAAAACTTACCAATAGGAGAATCATATCTGTATTATACAAGAAAGCGAAATCAATTATAATAAAACTATGATAGATGTGCATTGTCACCTAAATTTTCATAAATTTGAGAACGATTATGAAGAGGTTATGAAACGCGCGTTTGACGCTGGAGTGTCAACTATAGTAAACACTGGAACTTCTGTTCCCTCATCCAGGTTAGCAGTAGAGCTTGCGCAGGAATTTGAAAATTTGTATGCGATAGTAGGAATTCATCCTCATCATGCAGACAAGTCAGACGTAGAATTTGAAGGAGAGTTGCATCCAGACTGGTTACAAAAAATTGAACAGTTAGCAAAAAACCCAAAAGTGATAGGGATTGGAGAGATAGGAATGGATTATTGGAATTATAGAACTAACGGGATTGTTCCAAAAGATTTACAAGAAGATGCGTTTAGGAAACAAATAGAACTTTCTATTAAGCTCCAATTACCGCTACAAATTCATAACCGCCTTGCATGGGATGATACGCTCGGAATTCTACTTGAATACAAATCAAAGCTCCAAGATCCTCCAGGAATGTTCCATTGCTTCTCTGGATCTATCTCCTTTACTCGTAAAGTTTTAGATGCAGGGTTTTATCTAGGGTTTGATGGTAACATCTCTTATAAAGGTGTCCCTCCGGGTGAAGACACACCATTATCCGAGCTCGTTTCCTATGCACCGCTTGATAGAATTTTGACTGAAACAGATAGTCCCTTTTTGTCCCCCCAGCGTCTGAGAGGAAGTCGTAATGAACCTAAAAATGTTATAATTGTAGGAAGGATAATTGCAGAAATAAAAGGCGTTTCTTTTGAGGAAGTAGAGTCTCAAACGGAAAATAATTTTGCAAAAGTCTTTAAGGTGTATGATAAACAAAACAGCAAATAGATTATTTGATAGGTATCCCAGAAAGTCTATACGACTTCTTGAGATTATTCCTCCCGTTATTGCAGTATTTTTAATAAGCGTTCCATTTTGGGGTGCATTTTTTTTTCCTGCATTTCTGGCATATTTTATAATCTTTTTTGACATTTGGTGGTTATATAAATCATTAAATCTTGCATTTTGTTCATTTTTGGCTTCCAGGAAAATAAAAGAGTCTGAAAAAACAAATTGGGTTTTACTTGCACAAAAAGAAAAAGATTTTGAAAAAGTTCATCATATCGTTGTAATCCCCACTTATAAAGAATCTATACATAAACTTACGGAAACATTGAACAGTCTTAAAATTCAGACTTTTCCACACGCCCGACTTCATGTATTTTTAGCGTTTGAACAGCGAGAAGAAAACGCAAAAGAAAAAGCACAGCAACTAGGTCAAGAATTTAGAAAACATTTTGGAACATTTCATGCAACATATCATCCTGATATTCCTGGGGAAGCAAAAGGAAAAGCTTCAAACCAAGCATATGCTGGAAAAGAGGCATACAAAATGCTTGTTGATGAAAAAGGTTTAAACCCTTCCTACATGACTATTACATCTGCTGATGCGGATAGTATTTTTGATGAGCAATATTATGCAAATATTGCATATGCATTTTTAAAACACTCAGATCGCGAAATTTCCTTTTTTCAATCAGCAAATGTTTACTACAATAATTTCTGGAAGGTTCCTGCTGGGACTCGGGTTATTGCATTTTTCGGAAGTCTTATAAGAACATCTCTTTTAGTTCAACATTTACGTCTTATTCCTAATTCAACATATACGTTGTCACTAAAACTTCTAAAAGATATAGATTTTTGGGATACTGATGTAATACCGGAGGATTATAGAATATTCTTTAAGGCATTTTTTGCGAAAAAAGGAAAAATTGTTGTTACCCCAATTTTTCTTAAAACCTCTATGGATTGCCCACAGTCTTTGACATATTTTGGAAGCCTCATGAATAAGTATAATCAAGAACGTAGATGGTCATGGGGCATCTCAGATGATGCAGTTTTTTTGAAGTGGTGGCTAACGGTTAAAGACGTTCCCTTTTTAAGAAAAACGTACTTAGTCTTTAACGTTATGCTGGATCATATTCTTTGGCCTGTGAATTGGTTTTTGGTTACTATTGCAGCAAATCTGGTAGTATTTTTAAATCCAGTATTTTCAAGAACAAGCTTAGGCTACACGCTTCCTCATCTTTCCGGGTTTATACTCACGATTTGCTTATTTGCTCTTTTTATTATGATTTATGTAGATTTTGACTTGAGGTCTCATAAATATGCAAAACCCCCAAAGATGAAGCAATTTATGTTCCCATTGGAATTTATTTTAATGCCTATTGCGGGTCTTTTCTTGTCTACTATTCCAGCGCTTATTTCACATGTACAATTAATACGAGGGAAAAGAATGGAGTATAAAGTAACGGAAAAGGTCTAGCGAATTTTATGTTGCTTTGTGTGTGGTGCGCGGATTAGTCGGGATTGTATGTCCAAACGCAACAAAGAAAGTTTAATATCTGTGACGTAAAGATATGGATTTATTAAAGCGACTATATAAAAAGGAAATAAAACCAGATGCTCATCATTTTTTTTTGGTTGGTGTAGTTACTTTATTCACACTGCTTAGAATACCCTCGTTATTTGAGCCAGATTGGTATGGTGACGAAGCCATATACCAAATTATGGGGCGAGCCGTTCTCCAAGGAAGACTTCTTTATAAAGAAATTTGGGATAACAAGCCTCCAGTTTTATATCTGTATTATGCGTTCGTTGATGGAGATTTATTTTTAATAAAACTTCTCTCTCTTTTATTTGGAATTGGTGCAATTATTGTATTTTACCTTCTTGCAAAAATGTTATTTCAGAAGTCTCACTTCTCAATAATTTTATCCACTTCCTTCTTCTCTTTACTTTTCGGACTGCCTTTATTAGAAGGAAATATTGCAAATGCTGAGAATTTTATGCTCTTCCCAACTCTTCTTTCATTATTTATTTTGCTCAGAATCAACAACAGGTCAAAAAAGATTGTGCCAATCTATGCAGGGCTTCTTCTGTCTCTTTCTTTTCTTACAAAAATAGTTGCACTATTTGATTTTGCAGCATTCGTTTTGATAATTTTTTCACTGAAACACTTTGACGACAATTTAAAAGAGGTACTCAAAAAGTGTTTAAATCCCTATAGATTTTTTAATGACACAGTCTATATTCTTATTTTTGCTATTTCATATCTTATTCCTATCCTGTTAACGCTTTTATTTTTTGCAGCGACTGGTGGTCTTGCTGATTTTATGAAAGCAACATTTTCACAGAATATAGGTTATGTTAACTATGCTAATCAGTTTATTATTCCCCAGGGATTTCTTATTCTTAAACTTTTACTTCTTGTAATAGGAATAGTTGTTGTTCAGCTCATTAGAAAAAAAATAGGACCTTCGGGTGTTGTAATTTTCTTATGGTTTCTTTTTAGTGTGTTTAGTTCATTTTTCTCCGGAAGACCCTACACCCATTACATGCTACTTGCTCTTCCAGCAATCTCATTTTTATTGGGATACGTGTTTCATAAAGGAAGATTAGCTTTTTTCCCTGCGGCAATTTTTCTTGTAGCTGTTTGTATGTTTTGGTTTAACTTTAATTTCTACAAAAAAATAATTCCTTATTATAAAAATTATTACGAATATGTTTTTTCAAGAAAATCAACAGAAGAGTATCAGTCATTTTTTGATAGATCCACATCCAGAAATTATGATGTTGCAAAATTTATAACACTCAATACAAGTAAAAATGAAGAGATTCTTGTGATCTCAAATAGTGCTCAAATTTATTACCTTGCAAACAAACTTCCTCCAGGCAGATACATAGTTGCGTATCACATAAATTTCTATCATAATGCAATTGAAGAAACACAGAGTGCAATAGTAAACAAAAATCCAAGATTTATTATTTCTACAGATAAATCTGTGATGCAGAATTTTCTAAGGGGATTTCATCAGAAATATTCCATTCAAGGCGTAGAAATCTATGAAAAAAATTACTAGTATTATATTGCAGGATAACGCTATAAAATATTCGCTTATTTCTTCAGCTGGCTTGTTTTTGCTTTTGGTAACTTTGTTTACGTTTCAATATAAAAAACTTCCGCCTGTAATTCCACTATTCAATAGTCTTCCGTGGGGTAATTCTCGATTGGTTTCAGTACAGGCTCTTTTTATTATTCCTATATTTTTGTTATTTGTTTCTGGAGTTAATGTTTTTTTAGCAAATAGACTTTACAAAAAATATACAATTCTTGCAAGAATGCTTTCTGTAAATATTCTACTTGCTACAATTCTTGTAACCATTGCATTTGTGCAAATAATCCTGCTTGTTTTTTAACATGTTTAACTCTCAATTCGTGTATCCGTTTTTAACATCACTACTTGTAACACTTTTTATAACTCCATTTGTAATAAAATTTGCAAAAAAATACAAATTGGTAGACGATCCAAAAAAACATAAACACCCTGCAATAATTCATAAAAAAATTATTCCTAGAGCCGGCGGTTTAGGAATTTTGTTTGGAATTATTATTGCGTCTTTGTGTTTTCTTCCGTATTCTCATCAGTTATCTATTATCCTGATAAGCTGTACCCTTGTAGTTCTTGTAGGTTTATTAGATGATAGATTTGATCTTTCTCCATATTTAAGATTTGCCTCAAACATTTTAGTTGCAGTATTTGTGGTTTTACTGGGAGTAAGTATTCCATATGTCACAAACCCTTTAGGAGGTATTCTACATTTTGGAAGTTTTCAGCAATTTTTCCTCCCCCAAATTTTTGCTGTTATCTGGATTGTTTGGGTTATGAATATGTTAAATTGGAGTAAGGGAGTAGATGGTCAGATGCCTGGTATTGCAGCAGTATCGGCAATTATTATTGGTATTGCATCGCTTAGATTTCCAGTAATAGAACAGAATAATATTATCTCAGCACAACTTTCTTTTATTACTGCAGGAGCAGCAATTGGTTTTTTGTTCTTCAATTTTTTTCCAGCAAAAATATTTCCGGGGTATAGCGCTACAGTTTTGGGGTTTTTGATTGGAGTTTTGTCCATACTGTCAGGTGTAAAACTTGCAACGGCAATATTAGTAATGGGTATACCCACTGCGGATGCTGTTTTTACAGTCACGAGAAGAATACTTTCTAAAAAGTCACCCTTCTGGCACGACAAGGGACACCTTCATCATCTTTTGCTAAGTTTTGGGTTGGGACAGAGAAGTATTGCTATATTTTACTGGATCATGTCGCTTGTTCTTGGAACCATCTCCTTAAACTTATCAAGCAAAGGAAAGTTATTTGCTATACTATTAGTGCTTGTGTTAGTGGGAGGAGTAATCTTGGGACTTAAATTTCTTACAAGAGAAGAAAAAGCATGAGCCTTTTTTATCATCAATTAAAATTACTTCGTCCACGTCAGTGGATGAAAAACTTTGCCTTATTTACGGCTGCAGTTTTTGGGGGGCAATTATTTGACTTAGATATTTTCTCTAAAGTTTTTTTAGGTTTTGTTGCCTTTTGTATGATTGCTTCTTCTACATACATAATTAACGATATATTAGATGTAGAAAAAGATAGAAAACATCCATTTAAGAAACTACGTCCAATTGCAAGCGGGAAAATATCTCAAAATCATGCACTAATAATCTTTTTTGTTTTAATTACAGTTTCATTTTCAGTCTCATTTGAGCTTTCTCTCCTCTTCTTTTTAATTGCATTAGTGTATTTATTGATTCAATTACTGTACTCAATAATTTTTAAAGGAATTGTTATTTTTGACATTCTTTTTATAGCTTCGGGATACATTTTAAGAATTTTTGCAGGAGAGGTTTTATCCGGATATCACATCTCTGTTTGGTTATTGTTAACCACAATTTCTCTTTCACTTTTCTTAGCTGTGGGAAAGAGAAGGTCAGAATTAACATTATTACAGAACATTACTGGTTCGCATATTTCTGATGTAAGAAAAAGCCTTACTCATTATTCTGAAAGACTTTTAGATTCTTACTCCATGATGTTTGCAACCTCTACGCTAGTATTTTATTCACTCTTTACATTTCTTGAATCAACAAGGGGTATAAAAGTTCCAGATATTTTTCTTCCACAATTTTTGCCTGACTACTTACAAAGAAAATGGCTGATGATAACCATAATACCGGTAACATATGGCGTGATGAGGTATATTCAGGATATTTATGAAAAAAGCGAGGGAGAAAGTCCTGAACGTGTACTTCTATCTGATAAGTCTCTTCTTGCGTCAGTTGTCATTTGGGCAGCTCTAGTAGTTTTTGTAATTTACGTTATTGAATAGGTGAAGTATTCTTTTTTGCAAAGTCTGAGCTAATCCAGCCTGACTTTCCATCTGGAAGCTGAACTTGAAACCATCCCGAAGATTCCTGCAGAATTGTCAAAGTATCATTTGGTTTAACTCTTCCAATTTCTTCAGAATTAACACTTGCATCTTTTCTTACCCTTAAAAACCCAGTAGGTGTTGAAAGTATAGTTAATGTATCTTTTTGTGCTGCAGTGGGTGTAGGTGTTGGTGAACTTTCAGACCCAGGAAGGATTTCATTGCTTGAAGGAAGTGTACCAAGAAGTGCTTGAACTTTTAGTTTGTATCCAGGAACAGCTCTTAGTCTGATTGTTTTTTTTCCATACCCTCCTTTTTGCAGCTCTATCTCATGTTCAGATGCAGAAACCTTTTTAAGCGTAAGGGGAGTTACTCCTACATCATTTCCATCAAGCGTTACAAGAGATTCACTGGGGATTGAGTATATAGCAAGATCTGCATCTTTAGAATAATTTTTTTCTAGCAAAAGTGTATAGGAACTAGCAAAAGATCCCGGGAGAAAAGTTCTATCTAGCGCAGTAAGAACACCTTTATTTATTTGAACCTTTGTTATGAATGAATCCGAGTTATCCTGAGGAATGAGCTGTACTGTGTAGGTTCCTTCGTCAATTCTCTCATTTATCTCGCATTTACAAAGAGGAGTAGTGCCTATGTCTTTTCCATTAAGAAGTACCTTTGCTGCAACATTACTCGTTATTTGAAGGGCACCTTTTCCTTTAGGGAGAATTTTTCCTAAAACTTGAAATAAAAGGAAAAAACCCACAAAAATTATAAGTACAGCAAAAAACCCAGCAACTTTTTTTTTCATGTATTTCTTCTTATCAATAATATCAGAGTGGAATTTGTGAAACAAGAACTCTTAGTACTTGACAAATTAGCACTATTTATGATAGAGTGATAATGTATAAATTCTTAAGAATTGCAAACGCAATTCGCAAGGAACTATCAGTTCCTTAAGTACGAAAAGCAACTGTCAGTAAAATAATGAAGTTGTCCTTCGTCCCTCGTAACTCCCTAACGGTACTTAGGACAAGCAGGATTATTCTTTTTCCTTATGTTATTTTAGCTGACAGAAAAAAGAATGGAGGTGAATAGCATGGCTATAATAAGATGGAATCCTTGGAACATTGAACGATTCTTTGAGGATGACTTTGAACTCCCAACCATTCCAGGTGTCTCAAGACTTATGGGACAAGGTCTTAACCTGTACGAAACAGAAAGTGCAATAATTTCCGAGGCAGCTCTTCCTGGAATTCCAGAGGATAAAATAGATGTAACGTTTGAAAATGGTGTCGTAAGAATTTCAGCTGCAAGCGATGAAAAGAAGGAGGAGAAAGATAAAAGACGTTACTTCATGTCTTCAATGAACACTTCATATAATTATTCCTTTAGACTTCCAGAAGGAATAGTTCAGAATGTTGAACCACAAGCAGATTTAGAAGATGGGGTTTTGAAATTAACCTTTAAAAAGGTGGAGAAAAAGGAGCCTAAAAAAATCAAGGTTACTAAAAAAACAAAAACTCTTAAATAATTTTTGTTTTAAAATATCTTCGTAAAGCCTTCGGATAATTCCGAAGGCTTTTTTTACCTCTTCCTCCAGGAAGCTTTTGCTACAGCATAGCCTCCATGTTCATAGTATAGTACAGTGATTGTGTGGGTTCCTGCAGAAATTCCTGCGTTGAATCTTCTTGTTGAAGCTCCTTGATCTTTCCAGTTGTTGTAGATTACTGATCCATCTACTGAGATAATCATTCCGTCATCATTACTTACCGTAAATGTATATGCTCCACCGGTAAATACTTCTTGTTTTGTCCACCTTGCGGAGAAATTGTCTACAGGAATACTTGATGCAGGAGAACCTTTACCCCAGTTAAAGTTAATGACTGGATCATTTCTCACAAGCACCGGTGTTCCTGAAAGATTTCTGTTGTTAAAGTATTCCCCCTTCCAAGCACCTGTTGTGGGAACAAGAGTAGGAGTAGGAGTAGGAGTTGGTGCTGCTACCACAAAGGTTAAAGCATTACTGTTGTAATGGAAGAGAGTATTTGTATTGTCAGTTACCTGAATTTTGACGGTGTAGATGCCTGTTACGCTGACAGGAAGTTGCCATACTGTGCTGTAAGATTTAGTTTGTCCTGCACTAAATGTTTGAGTAGAATATTGCTGTGTTGCTTTCTGAACTCCATTTGGATCATATAAAGACACAATCACATTTCCTGTAAACGCTGTGGTACTGGTAACACTAGAATTAATAGTAAATGAATTTCCGCTTACTACCGTAGATGGTCCAATTGCGTTACTAGTAAATGATGGGGTAGGAGTAGGAGAAAGAGATGGGGTGGGTGTTGGTCCATTCGTTGGAGTTTGAGTAGGTGTTAGTGTTGGAATGGAAGGGTTTGTAGTAGGAATATTAAGAGTTGCATAAAATGACCAATTTGATGATGTTGAGCTTGTGGACGTTGAAAACGTTTGAGGAAGTGGGCCGAAAGAGTATGAATAGAATTTTCCTCCTGTGCCATTTGATGTTTTTAGAAATGCTAAGTTATTGTCAGACGGGAGGTATGCAAGCCAATAGGTACCTGCTGTAAGAGAAACAGGTGGGATAACATCTGCTGTATTCCATCCTGTTGTAGGTATAAATGCTGCAGTTTCGGCAACTTTTTGTCCTGGTCCACCGCTTGGTCCGCTAGCATCATAAACCCCAAGCCGAAGATTGCCTGAGGCATTTGTGACATAAAATGAAAGACCATACAGAGTCGCCGTTTGTGACAGCGTTGCTTTTTGTGTTACCAATAAATTGCCATTGCCATTATCCGATTCGGTTAATACATTTGTATCTCCCATCTTAATAACCGTTCCTGGAGGAAGGGGAGTTGGAGTAGGTGGAATTGGCGTAGGTGTAAATGTCGGGTAAGGTGTGACATTGGGATCCTGTGACCAGATGGCAAAATCTTTTGCTGCGCAGCCTTGACCGGTATCATACCAATCATCACTTGCAAAGGATATAACTGCATTTTGTTTACCTTCAGGAACTGGCACCATGTAACTTGAAAAGTGTTCAGGATGTCCCGCATATGTCATTTTGGGTGCAATAGCACCATCCACCTTTACTTTGCAGATACCTGCAAATCGTAGATACGCATTTGCTGGTGCGGGTTGATTAAATGTTACGGTTGTGTTGTTAGTATCTACAAATTCTTGGTTGGTTTTTATGATTGAAAATGGAACGGCAGGGTTGATTGTAACTGTATCCCAATGCCATGTATTTGGACCACAAGTTCCATCATATGCACACGCTTTACTCGGGTTGTACGAGTGATGACCTAGCTGTACGACGCCTTGTGACCATGCAAGTTGTGGAATATCTTTTTCCGTAATGATAACGGCTGTTGCAGTGGAAGATGCAAGACGCTCAAATTTGACATGGGTTCTTGAGACAGTAAGTTTGAATGTTTGTCTGGTTGCCATCTCATTGGTTCCTGGCGTTATACCATCTGACATACTAAAGAATGGATTTCCATACGCAGTAACCTGACCATTATTCACAACTTTTATATTGGGTGATCCTTCTCCATTATCCGTTGTTACAACAATTGAATTCTTGTTGGGATCCTGAAGATCTACACCCTGAGAAAGATCTGATAACAATGGTAAAGGTTGAGCATCTATAAAGGGTGATATGGTGATGTCCCACCAATCTCTACTGCTGTTTCGGAATGTGCTAAGTTCAAATTGAACAGTTCCTCCGTTTGTAAAATCAAGCATTGCATTGGGTGTTAGATAAACAGCTCCGTATCCACCTTCATTGATTGCAGTCATGAGGTGGTTTTTACATCTAAAAACTGCATCGCCATAAGTGCCATTGGTTGTATGGGAAGCAGGAGGTGCTGAGCAATCCATTCCATGCATTGCCTCCATGGGCTCAAATTGATTGTAGGGCCTATCCCGTCTATGGACTTGAACATCCCATGTATTTTGATTAAGTTGCGTAAATGGATCAGGAGCTGGTGGATTACCGTCAAATGTATCGGTGAAAGTTCTGGTTGTAGGGTCATATGAGGCTTGTTGTCTGATATCTTGAACAATATGGAGCTGTCTAAAGGTTATGAGGGTAGCAACAACAAGAAATAATAATACAAGAAAAGAATATGAACTTTTCTTTTTAAGAAAGGTTGTGAATTTTTCAATATTTGATGGCGGATTTTCAACTACTCTAACCATATTACCTCTTCACCCAGGAAGTTTTTGCTACAGCATAACCTTTATGTTCATAGTAGAGAACTGTGATAGTGTGGGTTCCTGCAGAAATTCCTGCGTTGAATCTTCTTGTTGAAGCTCCTTGAT
>CAZQIA010000014.1:0-1455 GCA_964593215.1 uncultured Gammaproteobacteria bacterium | reverse complement strand
CGCTTACTACCGTAGATGGTCCAATTGCGTTACTAGTAAATGATGGGGTAGGAGTGGGTGTTATATTAGGAATTGTAGTGGGCGTGGGAGAGGGAGTAAGAGTTGGGGTAGGCGTAGAAGTTGCCGTTGTTACGGAAGGAGTTGGTGTGGGGCTAGATTGAGTTGCAGTTACAGCGGGGTTTGAAGAAGAATTAGACCAAATTGCAAAATCCTGAGCAATCATTCCATAATTTTCTGTATACCAATTTCCAGGATGTGCTCGTAACTTTATATATACTGATTGAGTTCCTTCAGGAATAGGAGTAAAGAAACTTGCAGCGTGTCCCCAGAGTACCTCCCCATTATTTAATGCCTCCTGAGAAGAAGTCTGAGTTGATATGACTTTAGAAGTTGCTCCGTTATCCAAAGAAAGAAGCGGTTCTCCTACAGCAGAAAATCTAAGATATGAATTTGCCGGAGCAGGTGAGTTAAATGTTATTTTTTGAAAGGAAGAGGTACTGTCCACATATCTCTTGTCTGCTTTAATAATTGTAAATGGTACTGCTGGAGAAACAGTTAAATTATCCCAATGCCATGTGCTGCATGTTGACACACCATTTACGGCGGGGTTTGGGGCGATACAGGAATTATCTTTATCTGGGTTATAAGAATGATGTGCAAACTGTACAACGCCTTGTGAGAATCCTAAATCAGGAGTATCAGCATCAACCCATGTGGCACCCGTTGAAGTTGAAGACGGGAGCATTTCAAATTTCACATGATTTTTACTCCATGTTAGCTTAAATGTTTGTCTTGTTGCTGCACTTTCTCCTTGCGGAAGATATTGGTCAAGAGTGCACCACCAGCAATCTTCCAATTCTGTTTCCTGGTAATTTTGTATGTAGTATCCCCTGAAGGTTGTTTGTCCGTTAAACGAAGACATGATAATGTGCACTCCAGTTTTAGGAATCCCTTGCAGGTCGACATTACCCTGATCAAAAGGAAGAGTTAAATTTTCACCATATGGAGTAATCCATACATCTACCCAGTCTCGAATACTCATCCTTAACGTGCTAAGGTCAAACTGGACCGTTGAGGTTCCGCTAGAATTATCTACCATTACGTTTGGAGTTAGCACAATTAATCCATACCCACCTGCATGAATAGATGTCATAAGATGATTTTTACAGTGAAACACTAGATCAGTGTAGGAATTTACTAAATGTGTTGGGAATGCCATATTATCCGGAGAGGCTGTGCAGTCTGTTCCGTGTTCTGCCATCATTTGCTCTGGGTTGTACCATGTTCCGGAATCTCTGCTGTGTACTTGTACGTCAAAATCTTTAAAGTCTGAAGCCTGGACAAATGGCTCAGGAGCGGTTGGGTCTCCATCAAAAGTAGCTTTGAAAGTTTGGGTTGTGGGGTCATATGAGGCTTGTTGTCTAATATCTTGAATAATATGGAGCTGTTTAAAGG
>CAZQIA010000013.1:0-15001 GCA_964593215.1 uncultured Gammaproteobacteria bacterium | reverse complement strand
AAACTATTATATCATTAAAAATTGTATGACTTGAAGAAGAGCAGTAAGTAGTTCTATAATGTATTTATGGGTGAAGTTCTTAAGAAATTTTTTCCATTGGCGGTAGTAATCACTCTTTTGTGCGGATTAGTTTATGTTCTTTTCCAGCAGAATTATAGAATTTCCGCAAATGACCCTCAGGTTCAATTTTCTTCCGACATAGCAGAGAGCCTTAATCAGGGTAATCCTGCAGAAATGATTATTCCAGCAACAAATGTAGACATGCAAAAAAGCCTTGCTGTTTTTATTATGGTATTCAATAAAGAAGGAAAGGTAGTGCTCTCAACGGGACAACTAGCGGGAAAAATTCCGGAGGTTCCAAAAGGTGTTTTTGATTTTACAAATAAAAACGGACAGGATAGGGTAACGTGGCAGCCGCAAAAAGGAGTGAGAATAGCGGCAGTGGTAATGCCGTATAAAGACGGGTATGTTTTAGTAGGAAGGTCGTTAAAGGAAGTGGAAAAAAGAATTGGGATGTTAGGGTTTCAAGTATTCCTTGCTTGGGTGATAATTCTTCTCGCAGCATTCTTCGCAAAGGTATTATTTATGGGTAAAGTCTCAAGAATTTCAAGAAAAAATCTATGAGTGAAGTTAAGCAAAATCCAGATCAGCAACCAAGCAATCCAGGTAGAAGAACATTTCTAAAAGGTTTCGGAGTAGGTGCAGCCGCTAGTGCCACTGGAGGATGGGGGTTAAGAGAGCTTTTTTCAAGAGGAGGCAATTCTTCGAATGAGTCAGCAAAGCAAGCACAACCAAACTTAGAACCTTCCCCTACACCAAAAACAGAGAATTCTGTAACAGTACAAGCTCGTGTCTGGAATAGAAACAGACCGGATGGATCGCTTGCATACGCATATCCAATTACTCCTGAAGAAAGAAAGGATATAGAGCGAGACGTTGACAATGTTGGACGTGCGGTAAAGGAATTGTTTAATGCAGAAAAATTAAAATCTGATGGAGTAGATATAGACCAAATAGTTGCCGACATGAAAACATGGGATGATAAAAAAATAAGTGAGTGGGCTCATAGAAGTAACACTGATAGAGGGAGATTTGAACCTGACCTAGAAGAAGTTATGCTCTCACTTGGGGAAACAGGAATACAAGCCTGGTATGTTGACAATACAAAGACTGGTGAGTTTGGTGCATTGAGAGTTTCCGTAACTGTTGATGGAGAAGGAAAGTTTCTAAAAGCTGATCCAGATGATAGAAGTAAGCCTTTAACAACGACAGAGGGATTACTTACTCTTCCCTCTAAGCTTTCTACATTAGTAAAAGTTCCAAGCGGTGCTTCTGATGCGTATTCCCCAGATAAACTTTCGTTTACATCCCATGTAGGACACTTAACAGAAGGTGGCCCCATGGAAGTAGTTGACTTAACAAGTGTCGAATATCCTACAGCTGATGGTCAGTCTTACCAATTATCGTGTAGCAGACGAGGATGGGTGTATGATGTGAGTGTCCTCAGAAATAAACCGGACGTAAGCCTTTCCTTAAAAGGAAAAGCAGCTCCTATTGTGCTTCCTTAATTTTCTAAATATTCTTCCTTTTAGGATCGCACCCCGCAAAGCGGGGGAAGACTGCAAGAATTACTACCTACTTAATGTACTCATTTTTGACGTCATTCTTATAATCCTTTAACAGTTTTTGGATCTTTGGGGTAATTATAAAATTACAGTATCCTTGATTCTTGTTGGAATCATAATAATCCTGATGCTCATCTTCAGCAGGGTAGAATCTTTCAAAAGGGACAATCTCAGTAACAATTGGATCTTTATATTTTCCTTCATCAGCAACCTCTTGCTTTACTTTCTCAGCCGTTTCTTCCTGCTCGGGAGTGTGATAAAAAATTACAGAACGGTACTGAGTTCCTTCATCATAGTCTTGACGATTTAATGTAGTAGGGTCGTGAAGGTGGAAAAAGATCTGCAAGATTTTTTCGTAAGAAATAACTGACGGATCAAATTCTACCTGAACAGCTTCAGCATGCCCTGTGACGCCTGTTACCACCTGTTCATAGCTTGGGTTTTCCCGCGCTCCACCAGAATACCCTGAGGTAACCGTTTCAACTCCTTTGAGTCTTTTAAAGATTGCCTCTGTGCACCAAAAACACCCGCCTGCAACTGTAGCTAGTTCTAACTCGTTTGACATGCAAGTATTATACCACCAGAATGGTATAATCACGGTATGATCAAGGCAATTATTACAGATGTTGATGGGGTAATGATTGGAAAAAAGGAGGGGTATAATTATCCGCTTCCCACACCTGAAATAATGCAGGCGTTTAAGACGCTTCAAGAGAAAAATATTCCAATAGTTTTATGTACTGGGAAAAACTCTTACTCTATAGAGAAACTTATTAAGAAAGCTGGGCTAGATGGTCCACACATAGGAGATGTGGGAGCATACATTTTTAATCCAATTAAAAATCAAGCAATAAAAATACATGAGCTGGATAAAGAAACGGCAAAGCAAATTGTTAAAACGTTTCTAGGAAATAACTTTCATGTAAGTGTTAGTACTACTTCAGATAGCTATACTGATACATCTCACAACAAAGAAATAACAGACAAAAGAAGCTATATTCTTGAAAGGCAACTGCTTATTTCATCATCACTTCCTGATGAAATAGAGAAAAGGGAAATAATTAAGATTTTAATTACGCTTACTTCAGATGAGGAAAAAAAAGTTGCAAGAAAGCTTATTGAACCGTTTCTTGATAGGGTAAACGCTTTCCATAATTCCCATCCTGTCACAGGAGATTGGGAGTACCTTGTGATAACAAAAAAAGGAGTAAACAAGAAAAGTGCAGCGCATGAAGTCTCTGAAAGTTTAGGAATTTCACTTTCTGAAGTATTGGGAGTAGGGGATACCATAGGGGATTGGGAGTTTATTCAGGACTGTGGATATGCGGGAATTGTAGGGCAAAAACACCCAGAGGTTCTGGAACTTGCTAAGACAAAAGGTGAGGGAAAGTACTTCCTAGCAACCTCTGTGGATGAAAACGGCCTTATTCAGATTCTAGAATATTTTAAGTTGATATAATCACCTTATGGGAGAAAACGTTGTCTACAAAGGAAAAACATTAAAAGATAGAGACATTATCATAAGATATCCAACCCACAATGATGCTAGGGAGATGTGCCGATATATAAATGAACTTTCCAAAGAGCAAACATTTGTGCGTTTTCAGGGAGAGGAAATAACTTTAGAGCATGAAAGTAAGTTTCTGTCTGATGAACTTGAAAAAATTAAAAACAAGAAAGCTGTGCAGTTGCTAGTGTTTTATTCTAGTGTGTTGATCGGGATCGCAGCGATTGACTTAAAAGATAAAACTGAAAGCCATGAAGGTGTATTTAGTTTATCTGTTGCAAAAGATTTTAGAGGGGAAGGAGTAGGAAAACTACTCATGAAACTGACTTTAGAAGAGGCAATAAAAAATCTCACAGACCTGAAGATTATTACTTTAGGAGTATTTGGAGATAATGATCTCGCATACAAGTTATATGAGAAGTTTGGTTTTAAAGAGTATGGAAGACTTCCTGGTGGATCAAAACATAAAGATCAGTATGTAGACCACATATACATGTATAAAAAGGTGTAAAGAGGAGGGTGGTTTATCAGTAAAATAATATACAATTAGAATTATGATAATTACCATTAGACCGGCGGTTTTAAATGATTACGACGGGATTATTCCCTTATTAAACGGGTTTACAAATAGTGAATTATTCACTGAAAAAACTCAGGATTCTTTTAAAGAAATACTGGAAAGTGTTACGAATTATATGTATGTGGCAGAAGATGGAGAAAGAATTATTGGATTTGTTACGTTTTCCATAAAAAACGTTCTTCAGTATCCGAATCCTATTCTAGAAGTAGATGAGTTGTTTGTTGGGATTGCATATAGAAAACATGGCGTTGGAGGAAAACTAATGGAACAGGTAGAGCAGGATGCAAAAAAACTTGATGTTCAGAATATCTATATTAGATCAAGTTATAAACGTGAAGGGGCGCATAAGTTTTATGAGAAAATTGGATATAAGAATAACGGATATTACTTCAAGAAAGCTGTATGAAAAATGCGTATATTTTCCACGGGACAGACTGCAAGCCAGAGGATTTCTGGTATCCATGGTTAAAAACTCAGCTTGAGATGCAGGGGTATTTTGTAACAGTTCCGTATTTTCCAGATATAAATCATGAGCCCATTGATACATTTTTAAATAAGGTAACCGCGGCTCACATGAACTCATTTAACGACAGGACAGTTTTGATAGGACATTCAGCTGGCTGTCCGCTCATTCTTTCTCTTCTAGAGCAAATAGACTTTCCGGTAAAAAAAGTGGTTTTAGTTGCGGGCTATGCAAATAGGTTTGAGGGGAAGGCAGACCCCGTTTTACAAGATTCGTATGATTGGGAGAGGATAAGAGAGAATGCAGAAGATTTTGTTTTATTTAACTCAGATAATGATCCTTGGGGTTGTGATGATAAAGCTGGGAGATATATAGTGGAACACTTGAATAAAGGTAGGCTTATCGTGATGAAAGGGGAGGGTCATATGGGATCTACAAAATATAACCAACCCTATAAAGAATTTCCTCAATTATTGGAGATAATTATAAATGGAAGGTAAGATTGATTTTATAGCAAGAGCTGAAAGAGAAGCAAATAAAGTAACTGTTACTGGTTCATTAATGCATGAGGGTAGGTTATTTGCTACTCAAATGTGGGCGACAGAACCTGAGAAAAGAAGAGCGGTGAATTTTCTTGCTGGAGACAGTAACCTCTATAATTCAAAAGAGAACCCAATGGGGTACAGATTTAGAGATGTAAAAGGTTTAGAGTGTATCCTAATCGGAGATGGGCACCATAGAACGGGAGAAAGTATAATAGAAGGAAAGGGAATAGAAATTGAGATTGATGCTGATTTGGGGACAATACCTCCTGAAATGTTAAACAATCCTAAGCTTGCTGCTCAGAAACTCGCGGTTTTAGGCTTAGACGGGATATGGCCTTTTGAGGTTTTCATGGAAGCATTTAATAAAGTGAGGGCAGTCTAAACCATATGAATATGTTCAAGCCTGTAAAGGCAAAGAGTATAGAAGAGTATATAGATTCTCTGGAGGAACCTAGAAAAAGCGAAATCCTGAAGATTGATAGTTTTATTAAAAAACATGCACCAGATCTTAGACCCAATTTTAACTCCAATATGTTGGGGTACGGAATGTTCCACTATAAAAGTAAATCAGGAAGAGAAGGGGATTGGCCTGTTATTTCGCTTGCTTCACAGAAAAACTACATTTCTATTTATGTATGCTCAATAACTAACGGAAAATATCTGGCTGAGGCCTACAAAGACAGATTAGGGAAAGTTACAGTAGGAAAATCCTGTATCAGTTTTAAAAGAGAAGAGGATGTTAATTTAGGTGTTCTAGAAAAAGTTATAAAAGAGGCAGTAAAGTCTCCTGGGTTTTAAGGGTTCTTTTTTCCCCTTTTTTCATATCCTTGAAGAGTAGAAAACCCGACAAATAGAATAGCGACGGAAAGCATGAGAAGAATTCCGAACTCTATGTAAGCAAGTGTGTCGGCCCCATTTGTACCAGACACCTGTGCGCCTAAAGATGCCAGCATAATTAAAAATCTTGTTAATACCGCGGTAAGAACCCCTGCTAAGATCACTCCATTTGCAACTAAAGGCGAGAATTTAATCATTCCTATTCCCAGAATTGCAAAAAATGCCCCGACTGAGATTCCTAAGAATATTGCAGTTCTTGTGTATCCTGCATTTTTATTTTCAAACGCTTTTCTTTGCGCCTCATAGTCTTGTTGAATTTTTATGTTTTGAGATTGCCCTGATTCTAATTCTGCATAAATCTTCTGACAATCAGGAGTTGCTGCTTCTTGGGGAGTAGAGTAACAGCTTTTAGGAACAATTGTTGTGGGATACGTAAAGGGATAAGAGGGGCTCACGGGTTGCGGGTAAAATGCCGCAATACCAAACCCGGTGGTGGTCGTAAGAATGATGCCAACAAAAAAAATGTAGAGCCTTACAATCCATTTCATCTTTGCTATATTATACTACCATCAGTAAAGCTTAGTCATTTTTTGAGATTGCTTTATGGGCGTGTCTATGTCTAGAAGTTCTTTTCTTAAAGTCTTCTGAAAGAATACTAATATTTCCATCTATTTCTAAAACTGCTAAATCTACATCTTTAATCCTATCAACCCCGTGTTCTCTTACAGCGGCTTCTAATTCATCCATGGTAATCTTTGCTTTTGCCATATGATCTACAATGGGTTTTCCATGATAAATTAACATGAGAGGATCTCCTTGAAAAAATTCTGATACTTTTTTAAATTTATAAAATACATTTTTTAGAATGTAATTTACTATAAAAAGTGAAAGTGCCGCAATAATTCCACCCAGAAGAGAAGAGTCTGAGCCTACCATTGCGTTTTGAACGGAGTTAGAGATTAGCAAGATAAAGACAAGGTCAATTACAGAAAGCTGGGAAAGCTCTTTTTTTCCAAAAATTCTTATTCCAAATACTATGCAAAAATAAATTACGGCAGATCTTATAACAATTTCAAATAGTGGGTTCATAGTTCAGATTTTCATCGCAAGCTTTGCTTATTCACAGCATGGGTCTTTGAAGCCGCAATTCTTGCAAACAGCATCACGCGCACCAGGCAACGCACTTATTGTTTCACTGCATTGAGGACATTCTTGAAGAGGATAGCCTAAGATACTTTTTTCACCCACATATAAACTTTATACCCGAAAGATACCTGTTGCAAGAAGTATATAAAATACCCCAAATTCAGCTTATGCTCAGTTAGTATTGATTTCAGTGACCACATTTGTTATCCTACTTGATGGTAAATCTCAAACGCTTCCCAAAACGTGTATGTCAAATGGAAAACACAAAATAGTCCTTTCAGTTGGTGGATCTCTTATAGTTCAGGAAAACGGGGTGTCTATAGATTTTCTTAAGAAGCTAAATTTATTTATAAGAACAGAACTGGCGAGTGACCCCAACCGCCAGTTTTTTTTAGTTGTTGGTGGAGGTAGAATAGCCCGTCAATATAGAGATGCAGGACGTGAAGTTGTAGGTCATGAATTGACAGAAGACGATTTAGACTGGCTTGGAATTCATGCAACTAAACTTAATGCACATCTTATTAGAACCATTTTTAGAGACATTGCACATCCTTATGTTATCAAGCATTACGAGATTATTAGAAAGGCAGAAGAGTCTGTTATAGTAGCTGCAGGTTGGAAACCGGGTTGGAGCACAGATTTCTGCGCCACTATGATATGTGAAGATTATAATGTTAAGACCATTCTCAACCTCACAAACATCCCCCAAGTTTACACGGCAGACCCCAGAAAAGATAAAAATGCAAAACCCATAGACAAAATTAACTGGACAGATTTTAGAAAAATAGTAGGGGACGAATGGGATCCTGGCATGAATATGCCGTTTGACCCAATTGCCTCTAAAAAAGCTCAAGAATTGGGTCTTAAGGCAATTATTATCAAGGGAGATGACTTTGATAACATCAAAAACGCGCTTGAAGGGCGCGATTTTGTTGGCACCACAATAGAAGGAGAATAGCTTCGTATCCCTCTTACATTAATTTGATAAAATTCATCTATGGAAAAAACGTTGGAATTTGTAGTTGATAAGACTGTTCTTCGTGGAAAGATGTTCATTCCAAAAGGCATAGGTCCTTTTCCCGGTGTAATTTTTTTTCATGGAAGCGGAGGGATAGGGGAAACGCACTTTAGTAATGCAAAGAAACTTTCGGAACAGGGGTTTTTGACACTAGCCATAAATTACAGAGGGGTGGGGATAAGTGAAGGGGTTTTTGAGGATCAAACTATTTCTATGGGAGTAGAGGACGCAAGAAAGGCTCTTGAGGTATTTTTGTCTGAAAAAAATCTAGACCAAACACGATTAGGTTTAAGCGGAGGAAGTTATGGGGGATTTGTCGCCGCTACTTTATGTAATGCGTTTCCTATAAAATCACTTGTTCTTGAAGCTCCTGCTTCTTATTCACCGGAAATTGCTAAAAGTACCCAAAGAGATTCAGATGATGAGATAAGACGTGATAACTTCAGAAGTAGTAACTCGTATAATGAAATTGAAAAATATAAAGGAGACCTTCTTATTTTTAAATGTGAGCTAGATGATGTGTTGCCTGAAGGAATGGTTGAGGAATATGATAAGAGAGCGGTAAGCACGTCTTCAAAAGAAGTATTTGTTTTAAGAGGCGCAAAGCACAGAATTAGTATAAATCCAGAAGCTCGTGCTGTGTACCAGGATAAATTGATAGAATTTTTTAAAAGAACATTATGACAAAATTTGATTCCAGCTTACTAAAAAAACTTTATATTCCTCCGTCAGATTCGCACAAAGGACAAAATGGAAAGGTTTTAATAATTGCCGGATCCACGCTATTTCATGCCGCTTCAATCTGGCCCCTTACTGTTGCCAGCAGAATTGTAGACATGGTTTTTTATGCTTCTGTTCCGGAAAATAATGAGATAGTTGCAAGAGCAAAAGAGGATTTTAGAAATGGAATTGTTATTCCACGCTCAAAAATTGAAAACTATATTGACGAGGCAGACTGCGTTTTAATAGGTCCTGGTTTGCCTAGACCTGATGGAGAAGAATCGGGAGATGACGACACTAAAACCTTAACAGAAACACTACTTATGAAATATCCAAACAAAAAGTGGGTCATTGATGGGGGAAGTCTTCAAACAATTGATCCAGCGGTATTACTAATGCTTGAAAAAGAACCAATTCTTACGCCTCATCAAAAAGAATATGAAACTATCTTTAAAGATCTTGATGTGCATGAGGCAGCTAAAAAATTTAAGTGCGTTATTTTGTTAAAAGGAGAGGTAGACACTATTGCTTCTTCCTCTGAAACCGTTCAAGTCTCTGGCGGGAATGCTGGAATGACAAAAGGAGGAACCGGGGATGTTTTAGCGGGTTTAGTTGCATCGCTTTATTGTAAAAATGATGCATTTCTGTCTGCAGCCTGTGCTTCCTTCATAAATAAAAAGGCAGGAGAAGAACTAGAGAAAGAAATTGGGATTTACTTTAACGCAAGTGATCTAGCCGACAAAATTCCGGAGGTTATGAGAGAATTATTACGATGAATAAGATAGTTCTGATGGGGACAGGGGCATGGGGAAGTGCAATAAAATCTCTACTTGAGGAAAATAAGAACGCGGTCAGTATCTGGAAAAATGGAGAGGTACTTTCTTCAGGTTCTGTTGTCATCAACGCAATTCCCACACAGGCAGTTAGAACCGTTCTTCAAGAATCAAAAGGAGTAAAAAACATTACTTACATTAATTGCGCAAAAGGAATTGAGAAGAAAACCCACAAACTTCCATTTCAAATTGTTTCAGAAATTCTAGGGGAGGGTTTAGATTATTTCACGCTTATGGGGCCATCATTTTCAGAAGAAGTTATGAAAAAGATGCCTACTATGGTGAATTTAGGGTACAGAAATGAAATGCAGGCAGATAAAATAAAAGCCTTATTTCAAACAAAATATTTTAGAGTGAAAAAAACTAAAGGAATTAGATCTTTAGAGCTTGCTGCCGCTTTTAAGAATATTTATGCTATTGTGTGCGGAGTAGCAGAAGGTTTAGGGTACGAAATGAATACGAGAGTAAAACTCATGTGTCTTGCAATGGATGAGTTTAATGCCTTAAGGGTAAAGCTTGATTACAAAATAGACGAAAGGGCAATTCCAGCTACAGTTGGGGATTTAATTTTAACCTGCAGTAGTACTGAGTCTAGAAATTTCACCTTTGGAGAAAACTTAGTAAAAAATTCGGTAGAAAAAAGTTTAGAGCTTTCTAAGGGAACCGTTGAGGGATACCATACGGTAGAATCTATTCCTTATTTTGAGAAAGAAACGGGAGTAAAATTACCGCTTGCTCGTTTTGTGTACACCATAACCCATAAAAAAACCTCAAAAGAGATAAAAAAACTTTTTACTGATTTTGTGAAATCTACTTAGAGTTCAATAACTTCTAAATTTTCCTGCTTTAAGATTTTTTTAGGGACAAATTCTTTGTGGGTAGTAGTGATTATAGTCTGCTGACTTTCAATAAATTTATAAATCATGTCTATATTTTCTGAATCTAACTCTGAGAAAATATCATCCAATAGAAGAATCGGCGTCTCACCGGTTGCGCGTTTTAAGTACTCTATCTCAATTAGTTTCATTTGAAGGATAGTAAGACGCTGTTCACCGCGTGACCCAAATTCTTTTACTTCGTGCTTAGTTTTAGGAAAGAGAAATTTAAAGTCGTCACGCTGAGGTCCTACTAATGTAACTCCTGCCGCAGTTTCTTCAAAGTGATATTTATATAGCCGTTCTGTTGAGATAATGCTGTGATCATAAATCATCTCAAAGGCAAAAACCTCTTTCATGAAAGCATTTACAAATGCAATAAACTCATTTCTAAAATTGTGAATTACTGCACCGTTTTGGATTAAGAGATCTTCCCAGTAAATATAGTCTGATCTTTTGTATTCTTTTTTTCCGACCTTTGCATCATGCAGCATTCTGTTTCTTTGTCTTAAGGCCTTTTCGTATTTAGATAAGCACGTGCGGTATTCTTTATGGGATTTTACTAAAATTGAGTCAACATATTTCCGTCTTAAAGACGGAGTATCAGTTACTATTTCTATGTCCTGAGGAGTAAAGAGAACGGTGTACATGTAATCTGAAAAAGTTTTTAAAGTTCGGGTAACTCCGTTGACCTGATACTTTTTAGATAGGTACGTTCCTCTTTTTGCAAAAAGAGCAGTAAGCTTAGTTTTTTCGTCAAGAGACGCTACGTCTGCCTCTATTTTTGCAAAGTCAGCACCCTCTAAAATTACATCTACATCATAAGAAGCTCTGAAAGATGTTCCGTGAGAAAGAATATAAAGCGCCTCTAAGATATTAGTTTTTCCTGCGGTATTTTTCCCAATAATAATAGTAATATCTTTAAAGTCAAAAGAGCGTTTTTTGTGGTTTCTGACGTTTTGAAGCGTAAGATTTTTTACAATCATTCTGAATCAACGCGCTGGAGAATTTTAGATAGCTGATAAGTAACTAAGACAGCAATTACGGTAATTACTAACGCATAGATAAAAAGGGAAATAAGGCTTCCGTTGGGGAAATATGGTTTGATATATGTATTTACTGTTTCCTGAATAACCGTGTTCCAAGCAAGAGCCGCAACCAATCCAAATCCCGCAGTAGCAAGCCCCAGCATCTGACGGATTAGTTCTACGTGTATTTTTTTCTCTTTCTCAGTTTTTTTAGCCATATGCCGCTATGATACAATAGTTAAGCTAAAAACTCAAATGTACACTCCGAATTTTTCAATTACAAATACCATCCTCAAAAATATAGGAAGCATAGAAGCGGCAAAGGAAGTTATAGAAAACGCGCCTCTGTTGCCATACTGGGAGAAAAAATTTCAGGAAGACGCGGTTGTAAGAACAGTTCACTACGGAACTCATATAGAAGGAAATGAGTTGTCTTTAGTACAAGTTCAGAAGATCTTAGATGGAGAAAATATAGTAGCAAGAAATAGAGACGTGCAGGAAGTTATCAATTATAGAAGAGTGGTGGAGTACATGGGCAGAGTTATGGGAAGAAAGATAGATGAGGATACCATAAAGCAGCTTCATAAAATAGTCGTTACCGGAATTTTGCCACTGGATGAATCTGGTGCATACAGAACGAAAGACGTAGTTATTAAAAACTCTATAACAGGTGAAGTTTCTTTCAGACCTCCTAAAGTTATAGAAGTTCCCTGGCAAATAAAAGAGTTGATTTCTTTTATTCATGAAGAATCAGACATTCATCCAGTTTTAAAAGCGGGAATTGTGCATTATGAATTTGTGAGAATTCACCCATTTTTAGATGGAAACGGAAGAGTCGGGCGCGCATTGTCTACCTTGGTTCTGTTTAAAGATGGATATGATATACGCCAGTTTTTTTCTTTAGAAGAACATTTTGATAATAATCCTAAAGAATATTATGAGGGATTACAAAGTGTAGAGAAATTTAAGGGGGACCAGACAGTCTGGCTTATGTATTTTACAAAATGTCTTTCTATAGAGCTTGCAAAAATTAAGGCAAAGATAGAGAAAATTTCTGCAGACTTGGGGCTGCGTAAAAAACTGGGTGGACCGGTTATGCTTTCTGACAGGCAGTTAAAAGTGATAGAATACATCAAAGAAAATGGATATATTGAGAATAAGGCATATGAAAGGCTTTTCCCAATGGTTTCAGAAGATACAGTTTTAAGAGAGGTTCAAGATTTAGTGAAGAAAGGATTATTAAAAAAGAAAGGAGTAACCAAAGGCGTTAAATACGTCATGAGTCAGGAGTAATAATGGATACAGATCCAAGAAGAACCTATGCTGAGCAATCCGCAAACTGGGCAAGCATAAAGAAAGACATTAGAAGTATTTTTGATCAATATTTTGTTCAAACCCCACTTGATCCCGCAACAGTTTCCTCAGTAGTGAGCGTAGGATGTGGGGATTTTCTTGACGCTCAAGTTTTAAGTGATTTTTTCCCAAACGCAAACATAGTTGGATATGAGGGAGATCCTGTGCAAGTTAGACTTGCTCAACGAATTAATAGTTTTCCTAGGCAACGAGTTTCGATAGAGCAAGGATATGTAGGAACGGGTTTGCTTAAGCCTGCTTCTGCAGATGTTATTGTGGTTAGAAATCCTGATATTCATAAGGAAACGTCATGGAGACTTGCGTTACAGGAAAGTATAGATGCGTTAAAATCAAACGGAGAATTAATTGTGACAACATTAACAGAGATGGAAATGGATAGGGTCAAGCGCAATATTGTTGGCGTAAAAATTCTAGTCGATGAAGTGCATAAAAAACCAGGGGAGAATTTGCCTTCAGGAGTAGGAGACGCATGTGTGCTTATTGCTGAAAAAATATGAGATTTTTTGAACTTTCAGAGTATTTACAAAAATTAGAAAAGACTGCGTCAAGAAATGACATGATTTTAATTCTTGCAGAGCTTTTTGGAAAAGTTCCGGCGGAGGATATGGATAAAGTTATGTATTTACTCCAGGGAAGAGTAGCGCCTCTTTACGTAAATTTAGAATTCTTCATGGCAGACAAAATGATTCTAAGAGCTATTGCTCGTGCTTATGACATAACTGACGAAAAAAGTACAAGTGAGTATAAAAAAATTGGAGATTTGGGAGAAGCAGCGGAAAAATTAAGTACAAAAAAAACTAGCACCATTACGGTTTCAGAAGTGTTTGGAAAATTAGTAGAGATTGCAAAAACAACTGGCGCAGGATCTGTTGATAAAAAAATTGATATTTTATCAAACCTTTTTAAAGATTTAGACTCCTTATCTTTACGGTTTGTAGCGCGTATTCCTGTGGCAAAACTCAGACTTGGATTTTCTGACATGACTGTTCTAGATTCTTTGGCGTGGATGCTTTCAGGAACTAAAAAAGAACGTCCTGAGATAGAGCGTGCGTATAACATTAGACCCGATTTGGGAGTTATTGCAAAAATGATTAAAGAGCACGGAATAAAAGGAGTGGAAAAAGTTAAGCCTGTCGTGGGAACGCCAATTCTTATGGCACGCGCTGAAAGACTTTCTTCTGGTCAAGAAATTCTTGAAAAAATTGGAAAGTGTGCGGTTGAGCCTAAGTTTGATGGTTTCAGACTTCAGGCGCATTGGGATGGAAAAAACGTAAAATTATTCACACGCAATTTAGAAGAAGTAACCTTCATGTACCCAGATGTAGAGGCTGGAATTAAGGCACAAATAAGAGCAAAAGAGGCAATTTTTGAAGGGGAAGCAATTGCCTATAATCCTCAAAACGGTGAGTATCTTCCATTTCAGTTAACTTCTCAAAGAAAAAGAAAATATGATATTGCTGAAATGGCTGAAAAACTCCCTCTTAAATATATGATTTTTGATGCGCTTTATGTTGACGGAAAAAACTTAATTCCAGAAGCGTATTCTGAGAGACGTAAAGAATTAATAAACATAATAAAAGAGGGGAATGTATTGTATCCTTCTGAAGAGCAGGTTTTTGACGACGGGAAAGAAATAGAAAACTTTTTTGATAAGTGCATTGCGGATGGATTAGAAGGAATTCTGGCAAAAAAACTAGATGGGAAGTATCAGGCGGGAGCACGCGGCTGGTCATGGATTAAGCTTAAGCGTTCTTATTCTTCTAAATTAGATGATACCGTAGATTGTGTTGTTATGGGGTACTACTACGGACAGGGTAAGCGGACCAGTTTTGGAATTGGGGCATTTTTAATAGGAATTTATGACAAAAAACAGGATAAATATCTAACCATTGCAAAAATAGGAACAGGCTTAACAGATGATGAGTGGAAAGAGCTAGCAAAAAGAGGAGACAATCTAAAGTCTAAAGAAAAACCAGTTTTATATGAGGTAGATAAGTGGCTTGTGCCGGATGTGTGGGTAAAGCCTGAAATAGTGGTAGAAATAAAAGCAGATGAGCTGACGCGTTCACCAGTGCACACTGCAGGACGCACCATGAAACCGTCTAAATCAGGCAGCGCATTTGATGTGGATGTTCCTGGGTACGCATTGAGATTTCCTCGACTACAAAAATTTAGAGATGACCGTAAACCTGAAGATGCGACAACCCTCAAAGAGATTGAGGAAATGTTCGAACTCCAGAAAAAGTGATGCTTGTGGTTTTCACTCAGTTCTAAGTGTTTGACTCCTTTTTTCCACTGTGATTTACTTAAGATATGCTGCGTTTTCTGCCTGTTAGGACAAAACAAGGATTTACATTAATTGAGCTTATTGTTGTTATTACTATTCTTGGAATTCTTGCGGTGGTTATAATATCTGTCTTAGATCCGGTAACTCAATTTAAGAAAGGAAG
>CAZQIA010000012.1:0-15187 GCA_964593215.1 uncultured Gammaproteobacteria bacterium | reverse complement strand
TCAAGAAACTTAGAAAAGATAAAAAGCGCGAAAAGGAAAATGATGCGTTGCGTACAGTTATGGATAAATCCTTGAAAGAGGCACGTAAAAAAAATACAAACGCCACCATTTCTCATGCTTTTTCAGTAATTGATAAAGCAGTTAAAAAAAATCTTATCCATAAAAATAAGGCTGCTAGAATAAAGTCTTCACTTTCAAAAGGTGCAAAACCTTCTAAACCATCAGAGACCGTAAAAACAAAAGCTACAGCAGTAAAAAAAACTCCCTTAAAGAAGAAAACCTCCACTAAAAAATAGATCTTTTTTCTCCTAAAAATTACTCTTTTTTGCTTTGACAAACCTTCCAAAAATTACTAAACTTAAAGCATGCAAAGTGAGAAGTTTCACCTGTCTGTTAACTTGAAACAAAGACCCGATGAAGGTCTTCCAAATATCTTTCTTAAGTGGGCTGTTAACTCCGGACGAATAATAATTGTTGTCGTAGAGTTGCTTACTCTATCTGCGTTGGGTTTTAGGTTCTTTGTTGATTCTAAGATTGTAGATCTGCATGACAAAATACAAAAAGACCAATTCTTCATAGAAAGACTTACGGAAAAAGAAAACAGCTACAGAAGCATTCAAAAAAGGCTTGACATCATATCAACATTAGAAAATCAAAACGCAAGCAAGGTAGGTTTTTTAAAACAATTAACTGAAAATCTGAGCTCAAGTGATTTTTCTGATACTAACTTATCCATATCAAACGATACCATTGGAATAAGCGGAAAAACATATACTGTTTTCACTCTGAATTCTTTGGTGGATCAATTAAAAAGTAACCCAAATGTAGTTTCCATCTCAATAGACAATTTGAATAGTGTTGATCAAGGACTTGAATTTAAATTAACTACACAACTAAAACAAACTGATGCTAACTTATGAAAAATGAACAAGAGCATTCGGCTTTGCTAACAAAAAACATAACGGAACGCTTATTTGCACAGAAGAATAGAAAGCAGATTGCTGCGTATTGTTATGCAATACTCACCTTAATAACGATCTCTGTTTTTGGGTTATTTGTTATAGCACCAGCGTTTTCCACCATATCAAACTTGAATAAAAAACTTGAGGACAGCAAACAGGTTCACAACGCATTAGAAAAAAAACTTACAGCACTTCACAATTTAGATGTTAAATACCAAGAAATCCAAGGAAGCTTAAAATTAGTGTATGGTGCAATTCCCGAAAATCCTGAAATTCCCACATTAGCACGCCAGATGGAAATAATTTGTAATGTAAATAATGTAACCCTTAATTCTTTTGATGTTCAAACTTTAGATTATTACCCAATCCAGGAAGGAAAAGATTTTTACTCGTTTTCTTTTTCACTTTTGGCAGAAGGAAATGAATCAGATATAAATACCCTTATTTCATCAGTCATAAATTTCAACAGACTCATTAGTATTACAAGTATAACTTCCGGAAAAACGCACGACTCAAGTTACGGGGTGTCTATTACCGGAAAAGCTTACTTTGCAAAAAAATAATTTACTTTCTTAAAAAACATATGCTAAAAAATCTTGTATATTTAGCTGTATTTACGTTTTTTGTATCCTCCTTATGGGTAGGACTCTCTATCTATCACAATTTTAGCTCTTCAACAATCTCTAAAGATTTAGATATCCAGATTGTTCCAATTGCAGATTCATTTGATACTTCTGCAATTAACATCTTAAAGAAAAAACAGTTAATAGAAGTAAACCTAGCGCAAACTGTTTCAAGCCCTTCTGCCAGAATCACTCCAAAACCAACGGAAACTATAAGTGAACCAACGCCACAGTTAAAATCAACACCGACACTAACGCCAGCTATTGCACCAAGTGTTTCTCCTTCTCCTACAAACACGCAGATAACTCCTGCGGTCACTGGCAGTTTTTAATGTATGAAAAAAGGTTTATTTGAAAAAAGAATCCCAACATTTGCAGCGTTACTCTTTTTACTTGTAGGACTATCTGCAACATTATTATTGGTTCAGAATGGCGTATTTATTATTAGTCGTGCGTCTCCTAACCAAGATCCTGAAAATATTAGAATTGTAAATACGACCAATAATTCATTTACGGTAGTTTTTACTACGCTTGATCAAACCACAGCTGGAATAAGTCTAGATAACAACACTTCTGCAATTTTTTTTGATGAACGGGATAAATCAGGAGTAAAAAGCTTTTCAAACCATTTTATTACTGTTTCAAATCTTTCTCCTAATACAAAATACCTGTTTAGTATTTTGTCAAACGGAAAATCATATTTACAAGACGGGAAAAAATTTGAAGCAACCACTGCAATTAATCCAATTGAAGAACAAAAAGAGATGATCTTAACGGGCGCGGTTTTGCAGCCAGATGGAAATCCCGGAGCAGATACGCTTATTTTTGCCAGTTCAAAAAACTCCCAAGAAATTGCAGCAATTACTGATAGTCAGGGGAATTATAATCTACCCCTATATCTTCTTGTGGATTCTGAGAATAAGAAAGTTGACATCCAACCCATGGATGAGATTCAAATTAAAGCAGTTCATGGAGCTCTATCATCTACCGCTACCTATTCTTTCCAAAATGAAGGAACAGTCCCTCTGATTACGCTATCAAGTAACTACTCTTTTATCGCAAGTGCTCCAGAGGAACAAATTGGATCTGACTCATCAAGTCTAAAATTTCCTATTGAGATAAATAAGTCAGCAAAAATAAAGATAACAGTTCCAAAGAAAAATGAAACGTTTGTAGATAACCGCCCGGTTCTTCAAGGAACAGCTCTTCCAAATGCAATTGTGAAGATAACCATTCACTCTCAAGACCAAATACAAATTCAAATACGGGCGGACCCAAATGGAAATTGGTCTTATAGACCTGCTGTTTCATTAACCGTTGGTCCGCATACTATTACTATAGAAACGTTAGATGCATCTGGTAATTTAACGTCTGTTACCTCAGACTTTACAATTTTTGCGTCCGGATCCCAAATTGCTGAAAACGCAACTCCATCTGCAACGCTTATTCCTACGGCAAGCCCTACAATAATCCTAACACCAACGCTTACGCCAACAACTATTCCATCTCTAACACCTAGTCTTACCTCAACCCCGTCAGCAAGCCCTACAGGCACAATAACTATCACTCCAACGGCTACACTTACTCCAACAGCAGCTGAAACACCTACCCTGATTCCGCCTACCTCTAGTCCTATCCCAACCGTTATCGCGCAGATACCTCCAAAAAGCACGCCTCCTCCGGCAAGTGGAGACATGACTCACACAATATTCTTGACAACTGTTTCAATACTTTTTATAGTTGCAGGATCAACACTCTTTTTCATCTTGTAAATAAATATTTCAAATATATGAAAATTGCAGTTATTGGTGCCGATTTTATCGGCCTAAGGAGCGCAGTGAACTAAGCACTGCAAACAAATACATTTGTTTTAAAACAAGAAAGATTTGATTAATTAATATTATGAAAATTGCAATAATTGGAGCTGGTTTTACCGGCCTTTCAGCAGCCTATTATCTTTCAGACAAAGGGCATAAAGTAACAGTATTTGAGAAAGGGGAAACTCCCGGAGGACTTGCAATAGGGTACCAAGAAAAGGAATGGAATTGGACACTTGAAGAGCACTACCATCACTGGTTTACAAATGATAAAAGCATATTAACTCTTGCACAAGAAATTCATCATAAAGTTTTTACCCCTCGGCCTAAAACCTCTTCATTTGTAAATGCTAAAGTCTATCAATTAGACTCTCCGCTTTCTGTATTAAAGTTTCCGAAGCTTTCAATTTTGAATCGGTTGAGAATGGGGGCATCTCTTGCTTTATTAAGATTTAACCCATATTGGAAACCACTGGAAAATTTTAAAGCAGAGCCTTACCTTAAAAAATCTATGGGTAAAAATGCATACAAGATGCTCTGGGAACCTCTCATGGTAAATAAACTTGGAACGCACGCGAAAGATGTGTCTCTTGCATGGTTTTGGGCGAGAGTATACAAAAGAACACCACGTCTTTCATATCCTGAAGGAGGTTTTTTACACTTCGCGCAGCATGTTCAAAAAGAAATTGAAAAAAGAGGCGGTATGTTTTATTACAATACCGAAGCTACAAGACTTTCATCGGACAAAATTCCCACTATCTCATATAAGACTCAGGAAAAAACACACCTTGAAACTTTTGATAAGGTATTAGTAACAACTCCTTCCTCACTTTTTATAAAAATTGCAGAAGATCTTCCAAAGTCATACATTTCTTCAGCAAAAAAACGAGTAAGCATAGGTGCAGTTAATATGGTAATAAGGTTAAAAAAACAATTTATGAAAGACGGGACATATTGGCTTTCCATGTGCGATCTTTCATCGCCTATTCTTGCAATTGTTGAACATACAAATTATATGGATAAAAAAAATTACAATAATGAGCATATTGTATATGTTGGAAATTACATGGAAACAACAGATAAAAGATTTACGATGACAAAAGAAAAATTACTAGAGCTTTACAACCCATGGCTAAAAAAAATCAATCCTGATTACAAAAAAAATATTATTGACTACAAATTATTTCATGCACCTTTTGCCCAACCTATTATATTCCCTAAATATTCTAAAAATATTCCAGAAACAAAAACTCCGTTAAAAAATGTATATCTTGCAAATATAGAACAGGTGTATCCATGGGATAGAGGAACAAATTACGCAGTAGAGCTGGGAAAGCAAGTAACAAATCTTATGATGCAAAACCCATGACACTATGGCACACCTGCACTTCTTTAAACGTTTAGCAATCATTTGTAAAGATTACCCGCTTGAAATTTTCTTAATAGTTATTTTACTAGTTTTTTCTTCATGGCTTATGAACTCAACATTCTCCTACAAAGATGGAGCTTTTATCATAGCAGCCAAAGCTTGGAGTGATTTTGCAGCCCAAATTCCGCTCATCAGATCTTTCTCATTTGGGGATAACTTCCCTCCACAATATCCGCTTTTCCCTGGACTTCCTATTCATTATCACTTTCTTTTCTATTTACTCGTGGGGGTTTTAGAAAAAATAGGATTTAAAATAGATCTGGCACTTAACATTCCTTCAATTGTTGGATTTTTCTCTCTTCTCATGACTTTATATTTTTTGGGGAGAAAAATATTTTCATCTAAAATGGTTGGAGTTCTTTCTGTATTATTTTTTCTTTTTAATGGCAGTTTTTCCTTTTTATATTTTTTTCAAAAAAATCCACTATCTCCTAATACAATTCAAAAGATTATTGCTAATACTAATTTCGCATCGTTTGGCCCTTATGACAATAATCTTGTGTCTGCTTTCTGGAATTTAAACATATATACAAACCAAAGACATCTTGCAGCATCATTTGCTTTTTCTCTTATAGTGCTTTACATTTTTTTACTTCCAGTACTGCAAAAACCTCTTACTCATAAAAACCATGCTCATTTTTTCTCAAAAAAAATTAAGAATGTAATGGAATTTTTTTTTGATTTTTCGGACATAAAACAAGCAATTACCAAAAGCATTGTATTAGGCTTACTTCTAGGGTCATTTTTCTTTTTTCATATAGCGGTATTTGGGATGACCACTCTTTCCATATGCCTTTTATCATTATTTTTTAAAAGACTTAGATTACAGGGTTTACTTATAATTATAGTTACTTGTATTATTGCGTATCCTCAATACAAATACCTCAATTCAGTTGATCAAGCCTTTGGCTCAAAATTCTATTTTGGATATTTAGCTGCAAATGGATTAACATTTTTTTCATTTATAAAATACTGGACATATAATTTGGGACTTCATATTGTTTTTATACCTCTTGGTTTCTTTTACTCATCTATAAGGCAAAAAAAAATATTAATAACGTTTTTTGTTTTTTTTATTATAGGAAATATAGTTCAAATCTCACCAGATATTGCCACGAATCACAAATTCTTCAATTACTTCATGCTCGTAGGAAACATGTTCACCGCATATTTTCTTGTCATGCTCTGGGGAAAAACAAAAGTCCTTCGTCCGGTTATTATAGTAAGTTTCTTTTTTCTTGTTTTCTCTGGAATTATTGACTTTTTTCCTATTTATAATGACACCAAAGGTCCACTTTCTGATTATCCTAAAAATCCTGACATTACATGGATAATGAAAAATACCCCAAAAAATTCCATATTTCTAAACACTTCTTTCTTGTATGCTCCGGAATCTATGGCAGGAAGAAAAATATTTTTAGGCTGGCCTTACTTTGCATGGTCCGCTGGATATGATACTACAGAAAGACATATGGAAATAAAAAAAATACTCTCTTCTGAAAACAAGGCTGAGATTTGTACATACTTACAAAAACATAACTTATCCTACATTTCTATAACGCACCCCAGTGAGGATTTTCCATACTCCCAAGAATGGTTTGAAAAAACCTTTATTCCAGTTTATAAAAATCCCTCATCGGGAATCGTAATATATGCTGAAAGAAATAATTGTAAAACATAGGTATTCTTTATTAACTTTTCTTGTTATTATCTTTGCTTCCGTTCTTTATGTATATAAGTTAGGTTCTCTTCCTTTTGCTGTTCATGGAGATGAGGGTGAAACGGCACTTCAAGCCCTTTCAGCGTTATCCACAAAAAACTTTTTTGGGGTAGGATGGTTTGACCTTCCTTTACTTTCATTTTTACCTCACGCTATAACCATGTATTTATTCGGATCAAATATAATCGGGGACAGACTTGGTTCAGTAGTTTTTGGTATTTTAACACTCCCGTTTTATTACGCACTAATTTCACGTCTTTACACTCAAAAAAGAGCCTTTATTGCCGCTGTATTTCTTGCTACATCTCACCTATGGATTGCTTTAAGTAGACTCGGAATTACATACACGCAAGCGGCTTTTCTTACCATTTTAGCTTATTATTTTACCTATGTAGGGCTAAAAAAGAAAAATATTTTTTTTGCAGTGTTAGGAGGAATATCTGCAAGCTTATGTTTTTATTCGTATTATGCTGCGCGCATGGCACCAATTCCCCTTTTGGTATTTTTTCTTTACTCATTTCTAAAAAAAAAGACTAGAAGATTTACATTTTTTTATTTTCTCATTTTTCTATTTTCGGCTTTACTTTTTTATGCCCCTCAAGCTTATTACTATCTTCATCACTTTTCAGCTTTTACTAGTAGGGCTAATTCTGTTTCAATTTTTTCTGAAGCTGGACATAATTGGATGGGAAAGGATAGGTCAATTTTAGAACTCATCACAATACAAATAAGACAAACGTTTAATATTTTTGCAGGAGACAATAGCTCACAATACGGAGTGAAACTATTGATTTTTGACTTCTTTACACTAATCTTCTTTTTTGTTGGCTTGGTAAATGTAACAAAGAAGAAAATAGAGGAGGATATATTCATTTATGTATGGCTTATATCTGCCGTTTTTGCACAGATTCTAACAACCTCACCTTCTCCAATTTTTGTTCCAAGATTTGTAGTAGGCCTTCCAGCTTTCTTTGTACTTTGCTCAAGAGGAGCTGAAACTGTCTTTTCATATTTAAAAGTCAGAAGGCCTTTCAACCTTGTATTCTTTGGACTCGTATTTATACTCGTTATCGTATTAAATTTGAGGATATACTTTTTTGAATATCCAAAACAAGTTGAGTTTATGAACATAGGAGATCGAAACGCAAATGCTGCAACTAAAATTTCTTACTTTTTTAATAAAAACAAAGAATATTTTGTTATATTTTTCTCAGCTCCTAGTCTTTACGGCGATTTTGGAACCATTAGATTTCTTTCTCCCAGCTTAAAAACAAAAACTGTTACACAATCTGAATTTAATGAAACTTTAAGTGCTTCTTTCTTGGAAAAGAACAACCGACAGAAGTTGGCATATGTAGTGTATCCCCAATACAAAGATTCACTTTCTATTCTTCTGAGTAAGTTTTCCAAAAATGAAATCATAACAGTGTCAAATAAAACCTCAGTTCAATTTTATCTGTTTTTAGTAAAATAGTAAGTTGTACTAAAATCTAAAAAGATAGTAAAATACTCAACATGAATACTCAAGATATTTTATTTATTATCCAATGGTGGCTGGTTCTTTTCGGGATAGGAATAATTTTCCTACCTGTTATGAAGGTTCTTTTTAAAGACTCCAGAGATTCTTTCTATATATTTTCAAAAATTCTAGGATTGGGAATTATTTCATATTTTATCTTTGTTTTGTCTAGTTTGCATATTTTAACTTTTTCAATTCCGGGAATCTTAATAGTTACAGCTGCATGTTTTGCAATTTCAGTTTTTTTAAGTAGAACAAACACTTCATTAAAAATAAAAGTTAACAAAGTGATTATTTTTGAGGAACTTATTTTTTTGATAGGAATTATTATTTGGTCCTATGTCAGATCTATGGAACCAAGCATACATGGGCTTGAAAAATACATGGATTTCGGGTTTGTGAATTCTATGCTAAGAACTTCATATTTTCCTCCAAAAGACATGTGGTTTACACCATTCTCAATAAACTACTATTATTTTGGACATCTTATAACTGCTGTTATTATTAAACTTTCAAATGTATCTGCACCTGCTGGATACAACCTTATGATAGCAACATTATTTTCCTTTACTTTTGCATGCTCCTTTTCATTCCTCTATAATCTTTTGGGAAAATTTGAGAAAAAGAAAATGTTTATTGGGGGACTTTTAGGCGGAGCGCTTACCACATTTGGCGGTAATCTGCAAACCATTTACTCATTTTTTCAGGCATACAAAGGGGATAATCCTGTTCCTTTTTGGCAGCTCCCTTTCCAACCAAATCTGTTTCCGAATGGATACTGGTATCCCAATGCTACTAGATTTATCCCTTTTACGATTCATGAGTTCCCTATTTATTCTTTTGTTGTTTCTGATCTTCACGGACATGTCACAGATATCCCATTTGTGCTTCTAACAATTGCGCTTTTGATGGAAATTTTTGTAAAGAAAAAAATTACCATTATTCAAGGAATTTTCCTGTCGTTTTTCTTTTCAATTATGTATATGACAAACGCATGGGATGGAATAATATATCTTCTCCTGCTTTTTGTAGTGCTTTTTTTTCTGCAGTTCCCATATATAGAAATTTATAAAACAAAACACGCACTCTTGCCTAAGGTTAAAAAAGTAAAAGGTTTAAAAATATTCTTAGAATTATTTGTTATCAGAGCAGGACTTATCTCTGTTTGCTATGCCTTCTTTACTGTTCCGTTTAGCATTCATTTCAGACCTTTTGTTTCGGGTATAGGAGTTTTATGTGCGCCTACATTCTTAACAAGTCTTCAAAAATTTGGACCATTTCTATTTGAAGCAAACCATTGTCAAAAATCACCTTTTTATCAGCTTTTTATCTTATACGGATTTTTTATGTTTTTTGGACTTCTTTTTATTGGATTTATTACGAAAAGATTTATTAATAACAAAAAACGTGACGTGTTTTTAGAGGATAGACAAAATACTTTTATAATTCTTTTAACTATGTTCTCTTTTTTTCTAATTCTTCTGCCTGAATTTATATATGCAAAAGATATCTACCCACAGCACTATAGGGCAAACACCATGTTCAAATTAACATACCAGGCTTTTGTTATGCTTTCATTGGTTTCTTCCTATTGTATTGTGTTTTTTTCGACAAACTTAAAAGGAAAAATAACGAAAAAAATATTCTTAGGTATTACTGGATTTCTTTTAGTGCTTGTTCTTATCTATCCATATTTTTCTATTACTTCCTACTATGGTAATTTTATCTCAAATTATACATTCGGAATTCCTACATCTATTAAACCTATGGGAAATCTTGATGGCACACTTTATCTTAAAGACATCCATAAAGGGGATTATGAAGCAATACAATTTATAAACAAAAACATACAAGGTCAACCCATAATCTTAGAAGCACAAGGAGATTCGTATACAGACTACGCCAGAATTTCAGCAAACACTGGACTTTCTACAGTTCTTGGCTGGACCGTTCATGAGTGGTTATGGCGAGGAACATATGACATTCCTGCCCCTAGAATTGATGAGGTTAAAAAGATGTATACCGGAGGAACTGAAGAGGTTGCCTCACTTTTACATAAGTATCATATTTCACTTGTAGTTGTGGGAAAACTAGAGAAAGAAAAATACCCCGATTTACGTGTTGACACTTTTGACCGCATGGGAAGAATAATTTTCTCTTCTTCAGATAATGCTACAAAGATCTATCAGCTTGAGGTGAAGGAATAGGAGTTGTTTTTTCAACAGATGTTTGCGTAACTGTACATAGACTTCCTGATACTAAACATTCTACAAAAGACTGTATCTCTGAAAAATCAGAAAATCCAGTCCGTGGAGATAAAACCCATTGATATCCAAACTCGGAAGATATTGGCGGATTTACCAAAAGACCGTATCGTTCATTTCCAATGTCACCCGTATCTAAAACATTGCTTGTAATTTTTGCACCCTTCATTTTTTGTGCGAGTTTTATAAAATCGTCAAATTTATCCTCAGGAATATCCGTGTTAATATTTTGCCGCAGCAGTTGAATAATGCTGAATATTTTTATTGGGTTTGAAATAGTACCTAATGATAACAATTTATTTCTTACCGCTTCTATCACTAATTGTTGTCGGGAAGATCGAGCAAAATCAGTTCCCTCCTCGCCTATTGCATGACGTGATCTTACAAATTGAAGCGCGAGCTTTCCATCCATATGCTGTGTCCCTTTTTCTACGTGGAGATGAATAAACCTGCATGGAAAGATGTCTGATTCAGTTGCGCTCCCGGTAGCAATCTGCGCTGAAAATGTTGCCAAAGAATCCTCTGTGTTCCCACAAAGATCGTTTTCTTTTCCTTCATCTGGATATGCAAAATCATCAAGTTTATTTTCAACATCTACATCAATCCCTCCTAAAACGTCAACAAGTTTTACAAATCCCGAAAAATCTATAACAACGGTATAATCAGGAGTTATTCCCGTAACAGCCCCAACGGTAGATTTTGCCAAAAGAATACCTTTTCCTTTTTTTTGACCATCAGCATACGCTGCATTTATTTTGGACCCCAACGGCTTTATGTATAAATCCCGAGGAATAGATATAAGATGTACTATTTTTTTATCAGGCTGAATATTTGCAAAAATGATTGTATCAGTTAAATCCGGCCCATCATGATTTCCCCCTCCTATTCCCATTAAAAGCAGGTTAACGTTTCCTTCTGAGGCAGTAGTAAGACTGATTTTTTTATCAACAAAAATACCCCAAAAAATAGGAACGTATCTGGCAATCACTAATACGAGTAAGGCTACAATGATAGTTACGATAATCGTGGCTTTTTTTCTTCTTACCATGCGTCAAGGATTAAGGCAAATTGTTCAACGTCAAGACTGGCTGCCCCTATTAAAAATCCCGCAATTCCTGGAGTATTTGCTAATTCTCCAACGTTTTTTTCTGAAACACTTCCTCCATAGTACAAATGAGAACTTGGGTGTTTTTGTTTTAATAATGAGAATACTTTTTCTACATCTTGAACGCTCTCGGGACGAGCATTGTTTTGAAATGTGGAAATGGCAGAGGGCGGCTCGTATACAATTTCCGTTACTCCATCAGGCACACTACTTTCCTGATCTTGAATGCAAAAAAGTGGCATAAGATTACTATTTTTTGCCTGCAAGACTTTTGCTCGTGCCTCTTGATCCGCTTCATGATTATAGCGTCTTCTTTCTGAGTGATTAATAAGAGCAAATGAAGCAAATTCAGCTATCTGTCTTCCATTTATCTCCCCGGTAAACGCTCCTTCTTCATGTGCTGATATATCTTGAGATCCTAAAAGAATAGGCAGATTTTCAGAAATTACATATACACCAGCCGCAGAAAGCGCGGTATAGGGAAGCAGAAGTATTATTTCTTTTCCCTCAAGGTCTAGTGCTGGCCACGCCTCCTTTAAACTTTCTAAGAAGAGTATCGTTTCTTCCGCGGTTTTATGAGATTTCCAATTAGCAATAATTCTCTTTTTATCCATAGACGAATGGTATAATAGACTAACTGCGTGACAATCTAAATAAAAAACATACGACCTTATAAGGTCGTCTTTTGTCTAAGTCTATAGATTCATTATATCAAATGGAAACCATTCTCAAAACATTAAACGCTGAACAAAAAGCAGCAGTTTTAGAAACAGACGGACCGGTAATTGTGCTTGCCGGAGCTGGTTCTGGGAAAACTAGAGTGTTGGTTCATAGGGTGATTTACTTAATGACTGAAAGGAAAATTTCTGGAGATAGAATTCTTATGGTTACGTTCACAAATAAAGCAGCTCATGAAATGAAGGAAAGAATTGAAAACGCTTTACGGGATTTGGAAATGAGTTTTTCTTTGCCAAGCGTTGGCACATTTCATTCATTGTGTGCAAAAATCTTAAGACGTTATGCAAAATTTGTAGGATTATCTTTTTCTTTTAGAATTTATGACGAACAGGACCAGCTAGACACCATAAAACAGGCCTTCTCTCTTCTTAATATATCTATAAAAGATATAAAACCTAAATCAGCGCTTCACACCATCTCTGATGCAAAAAATCAAATGATTGACCCCGAAACTTATGCACAAATTGCCCGTGGAAATTTCCAGAAGGCAGTTGCAGCTATTTATCCAGTCTATCAAAATCTGTTAAAGGAATCGGACGCCGTAGATTTTGATGATCTTTTACTTTTAGTAATCTCCTTATTTAAAAATAATCCCCAGGTTTTAGAGACATATCAGGAACAATTTCAATATATATTAGTTGATGAATATCAGGACACAAATATGGCACAGTACACGCTAACAAAACAACTATCAGGAAAATATAAAAATATCTGCATTGTTGGTGACTTTGCACAAAGCATATATTCTTTTAGGGGAGCAGATTACAGAAACCTTGAAAAATTTATGATTGACTTTCCAAATGCAAAAAAACTTTCTCTTTCTCAAAACTACAGATCTACCCAACCAATTCTAGACGCTGCTTATTCAATTATCTCCCACAATACGTCGCACCCAGTATTATCGCTTTGGACAGAAAATAAGAAAGGGCAAGATATAGCTCTATTTTTAGCAGAAAACGAACACCATGAAGCAGAATTTATTATCCAAAAAGTGTTTGAACAGCGTGCAAGAAATCCTCATTTTTCTCTAAACGATGTGGCGGTTCTTTACAGAACGAATGCACAATCACGCGCACTTGAGGAAACATTCCTGCATCTTGCAGTGCCTTACACATTAATAGGAGGAACTAGATTTTATGAAAGAAAAGAAATTAAAGACGCACTGGCGCTTCTGTCTCTTCTTGCAAATCCAAAAGATGCTGCCGCAAAAAAAAGAGTTGAAAAGTTAGGAAAAAAGAGATTTGGATTATTTGAAGCATTTCAAAAGGAAGCTTTAGAAAAAGACATGTTAGATACTCTCCCTACTGTTGCTATTCTTGATGAAGTTTTAGATAAAACTGCATATCTTATGATGTATGACCAAAATGATCCCGAAGACAAGGGGAGACTTGAAAACATAAAGGAGTTAAGGTCTGTTGCTATTGAATTTCCAAATATTATTGAATTTTTAGAAAATGTTTCCTTAGTAGAGCAGGAATTTACTCCTGATAAAAAAATTTCAGGATCTCTTCAAGAAGCAATCACGCTTATGACAATTCACGCAGCAAAAGGCTTGGAATTTAAAATGGTATTTATTATTGGCATGGAGGAAGGACTTTTCCCTCACGCTCAATCCCTTTTGGAATCAGACAGCATAGAAGAAGAAAGACGCCTTGCGTATGTGGGAGTAACCAGAGCTAAAGAAAACCTATTTTTAACATTTACAAAACAGCGGCTTTTTTTTGGGCAACGCGTTCACAATACTGTATCGCGCTTTATCTTTGAATTACCAAAAGAAGTGTTGGATAATAATATAGAACTTTTAGAAAACGGCGCTCCCCCGTTTTTATAACTATGCAATTTATAGATATTACTAAAGAACAAAAAGAAGAATACAATAAATCCGTTTCTCATCCGCTTCAGTCGTTTGAGTGGGGGGTGTTTAGAAAAAAAACTGGAATAACTGTTGTAAGAAGAGGTATTGTTGATGGAAAGAAAATAAAAAATGGATATACGCTTACAATTCACAAAATTCCAAAACTTCCTTTCACCATAGGTTATCTTCCAAAAGGCGTGATTCCAGATAGTATTCTTTTGGGAGATATAAAAATGGCTGTTAAAAAATATAACTGTGTCTATGTGCAACTAGAACCAGACAGTGTTGAGAAAAATATAAAACTACAAAACAAAAACTTCCAAATCCTTCTCTCTTTTCATCCTCTGTTTACTAAATATTCGTTTATTTTAGATTTGACAAAGTCTGAAGAGGAACTTTTGAAAAATATGCACCCAAAAACCCGTTATAACATTAAGGTAGCACAGAAACATGGTGTAGAAATTGTAGAAGATAATTCTGAAAATGGATTTGAAACGTTTCTAAAATTGTATGAGGAAACTACAACTAGGCAACGATTTTATGCGCATACTCCTTCCTATCATAAAAATTTATGGGAACTTTTAAGAGATTCTAAAGACTATAAAAATTCTCTTTCTTATCATTTACTTCACGCAAAATTAGGAAGAGAAACGTTAACTTCATGGGTTTTATTTTCGTTTCAGAATAAATTGTATTATCCATACGGCGCCTCATCCCGGGAACACAGGGATAAAATGGCTAATAATTTAATTATGTGGGAGGCGATAAAATTAGGGAAAAAATTGGGGTGCACATCATTTGATATGTGGGGAGCATTAGGGGAAAATCCTGATACAAAAGACCCATGGTACGGGTTTCATAAATTTAAACAAGGATACGGTGCTGTGTTAACAGAATTTACAGGAAGTTATGATTATGTTCTAAATTCTCAGATGTATAGTGTTGTAAAAGTAGCGGATAAAGCCAGGTGGGCTTTTCTCAAACTAAAAAAACTTATTTAGTATTTCTCCAGCGTTTTAAATGCGGGATAATTTTCTCCATCTCATGTTTTGCTTCTTCAAAAGTTGTATCTTCATCCACCATACGCAGTGCAGTATTTTCTATCATTTGAGAAAGCGTACAATCAGGATCAGTAAAAACACCCATCTGAAAGCA